>JASHVC010000177.1 GCA_030039655.1 Xanthobacteraceae bacterium
GACGTTACGCCGAGTTCAACCTGCTCTACGACCGCGGCACCATTTTCGGCCTGCGCACCGGAGGAAACGTCGAGTCGATCCTCTCCTCCATGCCGCCGGTGGTGAAGTGGCCGTAAAGGCATTGCGCTAGCGGAATGCCCCATAAATCATAACGACGCCGCCTACGAGCACGACCGCATCGAGCATGGCCGTGTGCACATGGACCGGCAGCCGCTCGACGATCACCCGCGCCAGGAAGGTGGAAAAGAATCCGATCACCCCAATCAAGAACCCGATCGCCAGCACCACCGGCGTGACGACGCCCGCGAAGCCGAACACCGAAAGCTTGATGACGCCCATGACGACCGACACCATGGCGTCGGTGGCAATCACAGCCGTCCCTTCGAGTCCGGTCGCCATGAGCAGCGAGAGAAGGATGACGCCAGCACCAGTGGTACCGCCGACCAAAATACCCCAGCCGGCCGCTGCCGCAGCATAGCTCCTCTCACCCAGGCGGTGGCCTCGCTTTCCGAGGAAACGGCGCAGCGGCACGCTCGCGATCAACGTCAAACCGATGACCATGGCAGCGCCGCGGCCGGTGAGCAGCGTATAAAGCCAAGCACCGAGCACGCAGGTCGGCAGCGCGCAGACGAGCGCGATGAGCGCACGGCGCGAATCGAGACGGTCGCGGTAGGCGGCGATGCGTGCCGTGTTGGTAAACATCGCCGAAAGCGCAATGATCGGTACCACCGGCTTCGCGCCGACCAGCGGCACCAGCACCAGCGGCATCAGCGCACCGGTGCCATAGCCGGCCATGCCGCCGGCAACCCCCGAAAACGCCGCAAGGCCCACGATAAGCGCAATCTGCAGCAGCGATATGTCCGGGAGGAACGGCATATTCGTGGAGGCTTTTGCCGGATTCGGCCGTTGACTTGAGGCTGTGCAGTTACGAGAAGAGGACATACAGGCGCGGCGGCTTGCTGTCGCGCCAAAGAATATGCGGGAGCTTTTAGGGATGGACCTCGGAATTGCCGGACGCAAGGCCATCGTCTGCGCGTCGAGCCGCGGCTTGGGCCGTGCCTGCGCCCATCGGCTGGCAGAGGCCGGCTGCGAGGTGGTGATCAACGGCCTCGACAAAGAGCGGCTGGCGGTGACGGCCGAGCAACTGAAGAAAGCGACAGGCGCCAAGATCACCGCGGTGGCCGCGGATGTTGCTTCGCCTGAAGGCCAAAAGGCGCTGTTCGCCGCCTGTCCCGAGCCTGACATCCTTGTGAACAACAATGCCGGTCCGCCGTTCCGCGACTTCCGCGAGCTCGACCGGCAAAAGATGATCGACGGTGTCATCGCCAACATGATTACAGCCGTGGAGTTGGTGCAAAAGGCGATCGATCCGATGGTCGCCAAGAAATTCGGCCGCATCGTCAACATCACGTCCGGCTCCGTGAAGATGCCACTGTTCGGCCTCGACTTGTCATCGGGCGCGCGCGCCGGGCTGACCGCATTCCTTGCCGGCGTCGCTCGCTCCGTCGCCGCCTCCAACGTCACCATCAATTTCATGCTGCCGGGGATATTCGATACCGACCGGTTCCGTTCCAACGTCGTGTCGACGGCGAAGAAGCGCGGCACCAGTTACGACGACGCTTTGGCCATGAATATCGAATCTGTTCCAGCCAAGCGCCTTGGTACCGCGGACGAATTTGGCGCGACCTGCGCGTTCCTTTGCTCGGCGCAGGCCAGCTACATCACCGGCCAGAACATTCTCATCGATGGGGGGCGATTCCCCGGCGCGTTCTAAGTATCACTTCACGAAATCACCGACCTAGGGAGACATCTGATGAAACTCGTCCGCTACGGCGCACCGGGCCGCGAAAAGCCGGGGATGATCGACGCCAAGGGTGGCGTTCGCGATCTTTCCAAGATCGTGCCTGATATCGCGGGCGACGTACTGTCGCCCAAAGGCCTCGCCAAACTGCGCAAGCTCAATCCCGACAAGTTGCCCTTAGTGAAGGGCAAGCCGCGCATCGGCCCCTGCGTTGCCAAGACCGGCAATTTCATCGCCATCGGCCTCAACTATTCCGACCATGCGGCCGAGGCGGGCATGCCGATACCGAAAGAACCGATCATCTTCAACAAGGCGGTGTCCTGCATCTGCGGTCCCAACGACGACACCATGATTCCCAAGGGCTCGAGCAAGCTCGACTGGGAGATTGAGCTTGGCATCGTCATCGGCAGCCGCGCGCGATATTTGTCCAAAGACAAGGCGCTCGATGTAGTCGCCGGCTACTGCCTTGCCAACGACGTATCGGAGCGCGTCTTTCAGATTGAGCGTGCCGGCCAATGGACCAAGGGGAAGGGCTGCGAGACTTTCGGTCCGCTCGGGCCGTGGCTCGTCACGAAGGACGAGATCAAGAACCCGCAAACCCTCGACATGTGGCTCGACGTTAACGGCGAGAAGCGGCAGCGCGGCAACACCTCGACCATGATCTTCGACTGCCGCCACATCGTGTGGTGTTGCTCGCAATATTTCCTCATGGAGCCAGGCGACGTGATCATCACCGGTACGCCGCCCGGCGTCGGGCTCGGCATGAAGCCCGAACCGAAATTCCTCAAAGCCGGCGACGTGGTCACGCTCGGCATCGACGGCCTGGGCGAGCAGCGGCAGAAGGTGGTGAAGTTCAAGGCTTGAGGATGGTTTTTGCTCGTATGGGCCCTAACCGCCTACAAGGGTAACGACACCCGGCTCAGCGGCATCAAGAGCCGAAAGGAGATTCGGAACCAGCGGCAGGAGTTCACTGAGCCGGTTAGTTCGTGCGCGCAGAACGATCACCGCGATAGGCAGTGCTGTCACATTCTGCTGGAACGACAAATTTCCATCAACTGTGATGAACACGTCGAAGCGCTCAGACGCCAAGGCGAGAAGTTCGCCGTTTTTAACGCCAGTCCATCCCACCTGATGAACACTCCGGACATCATGACCGCGAATAGCTCGAGATAGTCGCCAGTCAACGCATTCGTCGAGAAGTATCCTCACGAAACCGATTCGACCAATTTGTCCTTGGCCTCTTCGAGGAAGGCGATCACCTGTTCCCGAGTGACCGAGGGAAACCCTTCAAGGAACTGGTCGATCGAATCGCCAGCCTCCAGACATTCAATAAACGTCAGTATGGGCACGCGCGTACCGGAAAATACCGGCGTGCCCCCCATGATTTCAGGATCGCGGCTGACGACTGAGCGCTTCATAGTCCAAATATAGCAGTCGCGAGCATGTTCCGTAACCCGGAAGCGTTAGTTGGGAAACACGGCGGCCAGATCCTTGGCCCCTTGTTTCCTGGTCTCTGCGTCCATCACCGCGTTGGTCGCGCCAATCAGCGTCGCCACCACGTTGTTTCTTTGCGCGACCGGGTTGTGGCTGTAGCCGCTGCGCTGAAAGAAATTCGACGTGGGGACCTGACCGCGCCAATCGTCCGGCATCAAAACCATGTCGAAACCATTCCCGTCGCCTGTCAGATTCATCATCTCAAGCTCGGCCGCCGTCAGCGGGCGCCCGTAACCCTTCTTACGCGCGAACACGATGGAATCGAGCAGCTTTTGCGTCTGCAGCAACGGGCCTACGTTGAGATCGAGATTCATCGCGTGAATGGCCAGACCTTTGGGCGTGTTGCCCAGAACTTCATGCTGACCCCAATCGTCGGGCACGGTGCGAGCAAACGCGATCATCGCCCGCACCACCGCGATTGTTCTTTCCAACGCCGGTTTTTGTCCTTCCGGCAGTCCCCTCGCCTCTTCTTCCAGAATGGCGAGGAATTTGCCGCCTGACTCCGCCATCAGCTCGACGCTGTTGGTGCTGAGCAGCTGATTGTAGCCAAGCGCGGTCGTGATCGCCCGTGCGCCAGGCTTGTTGTATTCGAGCCCGGCCTGCACGTCGTAGCCGCCGTTGCCACTGGCCTCGAAGCCGTAGATGCGCACGGCCTGCTCTTTGGTAAGGCCCGCCGCGGCAGCGACCCGCGCATAGGCGCGCTTGAACTCGATTTCGCTTTGCACCCGCCGCGGCGCAAATTTGTATTCCTGCACTGCGGCGTTGAGAAAATCGGCGACCATCGGCACGGGCGGCGGAGGCGGCGCTTCTTCCTTGGACGCCGAGGGATCGATCGGCTTCGGCGGCCCGGTGTAAACCGGCGGCTGGGTCAGCACGTAGTCGTCGATGACCAGAGATTCGTTGCGCGCCCGCTTGGCAAAGCGCGTCTTCCGTTTATCGGCGATTGCGGACCAGTAGGCGGACGCGGCAGCCATATAGGCGCCGTGGACCTCGTTATATTTTTCCAACGCGCGGCGATATTCGGCCATCGCCGCCGCGGAGACCGCAACCTTAGCGGACTGAGCAACAAGTTCGGCACCGGCTTCGGAGCTGTCGGCTCGGCCACAAGCGGCTGCCAACGCGACCATCATCCAGACCCCCAAAGCGACAAGGCGCACATTGCTCAAGTGCATTGCGGGCGCGGGTTTTCAGCTAGTTGCAGAAGAGCTAAACTGCATCGGGGCGATAGTCCGGCAGCCAGTTCGCGATTTGAGAGGTGACGTTAGCATTTCTTAGTGCTTAGCCCTAGCTTGGCAGCCCCGGGGCAATTCCGCAATCGATCTAAAGAGTTCTCTGTATTGAACCAGAGTAGAAGTTTTCCATTTTCCAGGGCAACGCTGCCTGAAAGGTGAGCATTCTCATTGTATCACGCCAAGCCAAAATTGCGGAAATGGAAAACATTATGGCTAAAACGACAACGACCCCGTACCACCAACACATCGAGATGCCCAGGCACCCACCAAGAAGGAGCGATACAGCAAAGGCAGTCACAGAGGTAGCGCTGATAGAAAAAGCGTTCCAGCGGCGAACTATCCAATTGTGAATTCCATCGTTGAGCGTTCGTAGGACGCCGTGATCGAACGCCACTGTAATATAGAGCTCATCAGCTCGATTGCGCCCGGGTCCATCGAAGAGCCTTAGCGTCCTCCGAAGGGTGGTCAATGTGTCCTCAGTTAATCCTGCTTCGTGCTGTCTAGGGCCACCTGTGAATACCGAAACGGCTAGAAACGAGAGTCGAAGCAACACATAGGTCATTGTTCCAATAACAAATCCCGCAGCAAAAACCACTATTCCGCCGCTAACCAGGATTGTTATTGCCCCTGTTATTGATTCCTTAGGCAATCCCCGAATCGCGTTCCAAACAACTGGGCGCCACCCTGCATCGAGCAACATCCCCGCGGCCAAAGATGCCAATAGCAGAAGTGGCGCTACAAAGAATCGAATTCTCCTGACTTCGTCCATTGTTGCGCTGCTTGTTTTTCTGCAGCCCTCCGACCTTTGCTCCAACTGGCATTTGGCGACGCCGAAAGTCTGCCAGACGCTGCTTTTTTACACTTCGCTGGAAGCAAACTTATCACATCACCCTTCCCTTGCCTCCAGCACCGCCTGCAGCGAGATGCGCGACCAGGCCGAGACTTTGTCGCAGAAGGCAACGTAGGAATCGTGAACCTTGCGGGCAGCGGCGCTCTTGCCGGCGAGTTCCCCGAGCACCTCGCTCGCCTGCCCGCGCGCCGCGGCGATCAAGTTCGGCGGGAACGTGCGCAGCTGCACGTTGTCGCGGCTTTTAAGCGCGGCCAGCGCCTCGATGTTGAGCCGCTCCATTTCGGCGAGCGCGTAGGAGGCTTCCGCCGCGCACGCGTTGCTCACGATGGCCCGCGTCTCGTCGTCGAGAGTCTGCCAAGTTTTCAGCGCGACAATGCACTCGCCGGTGCCGTTCGGCTTATTGAAGCCGGGGCCGTAATAGAACGGCGCGAAGCGAAAGAGCCCAAGCGCGATGTCGGAGCCCGGTCCGACAAACTCGGCCGCGTCGAGTACGCCGGACTGCAGCGCCACGAGAATTTCGCCAGGCGCGGTGGTCTGCGGAATGGCGCCGAGCCGGCGATAGATCTCGCCGCCGAGGCCGAGCGAGCGGATTTTCAAGCCGCGCACGTCGTCGCGGCCTTTGATCTCGTGACGAAACCAGCCGCCCATGCACACGCCGGTATTGCCGCCCATGAACGGTTTGACGCCGAACGGCGCGTAGATCTCATCCCACAGCGCCTGTCCGCCGCCCGCATCGACCCAGGCGACGTGCTCGTTCGGCGTGAGACCGAACGGCACCGTGGTGAAGAAGGCCGACGCCGGTTCTTTGCCTTGCCAGTAGAAGGCAGCGGTATGGCCCATCTCGGCGACGCCGGAGCCGACCGCATCGAGAACTTCGAAGGCCGGGACGATTTCGCCCGCAGCCGAAACTGTGATCTCGATGCGGCCGCCGGAAAGCCGGCCGATACGTTCGGCAATGCGCTCCGCGGACATGCCGGGACCCGGCAGACGTTTCGGCCACGACGTAACCATGCGCCAGCGCCGCTTGTCGCTTTGCGCCAAGGCGGGCGCGGTGACGGCACCGGCGATTCCCGCAGCGCCCGCGCGCGCAAGATTGCGTCGTGTGATCGTGATCATCTTTGGTCCGTCTCCGAACTAAATCTTTGCACCAAATCCCAGCGACAAATTACCGAGCCGCGCGGCGCGGCCGCGTCGGATAGACCGCCGGCGGAATGGTCTTCGCCCAAACGTCCTGGATGCGCGCTATCTCGGCCTCGAGAATCTCAAGGAACAGTTGCGCCTGAGTAGGCAGCATTCGCCGCGCCGGCGAGATCACCACAAATTCGGCGATCAACGGCGGATCATAGATCGGCGAGATGACGCGGCGGTCAATCGAGCGGCCGATTTCGGCATAGCAGATCAAGCCGGACAGGATGGCGACCCAGTCCGAACACAGCACGAATTGCAGCGTGCTGATCATGGCGTCCATTTCGATGATGCCGGCAACTTCGATTCCGTGAGTCTCGAAATAGACCTCGATATTGCGGCGCCGCACGTTGGTGCGGCCGGGCAGAATGATCTTTAGCGGCCCGCAGTCCTTAAGGCGCACCGGCACGAACGGCTTCAGCCCGCGGTGCGCATTGGAGACCAACATCTCCCGGTCACGCACGATCAGGCGCGATTTCAGTCCGACGCGACCTTCGGTCGCGGGCACGACGGCAAAATCGAGATCGCCATTCCGAACCATGTCGGTAAGCGAGCCGCTATATCCCTCGACGATGTGCAGGCGCACGTCGGGATAGCGTGCCACAAACTTTTCCAGAGTCGGCGCCACCGCGGAGCGCGTCAGCGTGGGAATCATGCCGATACGCAGGTCGCCGGTGACCCGCGATCCGAAAGCACGGACCTCCTCGCCGGCGCTGTCGAGTTGTCCGACCGCCTCGACACAGCGCCGGTAGTAGCGTTGCCCGGCCGGCGTCGGCGTCACGCCGGACGGCGAACGCTGAAACAGCTTGACGCCAAGCGTGCGCTCAGCGGCGGCGACATGCTGCGAAATGCCAGACTGCGTGGCGTTCTCGCGCGTCGCGGCCCGCGTGAACGAACCCTCCTCGCATACCGCAATCACGGCTCGGATCTGGCGGAGAGGGATATTCTGCATGGCCGGCGCGGCATTAGAAAAGTTGATGGGGACGCGTAGATTATATCATTTCTTCGAGTGTCGCCATCCGCATAACATCCGTCAAAACATCGCGGTCTTCGACTCAGGCTGCGAAGAGTTGGCGAGGAGAAGACCTATGGGCACAGCAAACTTCGGCATCGCGGGACTCGATTGGCAGCAACGCGTCAACTGGGACCGCCTTCGCGAGTACCGCATCGAGCGCGCGCGGCAGATGATGAAGAAGCACAAGCTCGGCGCGATGTTGTGCATGTACGATGAGAACGTTCGCTACATCACCGGCACGCTGACGCCCGGCTGGAACCGGCTCAAGCCTGGCCTGCGCTACGCCATGCTGTGCGGCGACGGCCGCCCAATCCTATTCGAGCAAGGCGACCTCGGCTTCCAGATCGAACGGCACTCGCCATGGATTCCGAAAAAGAACATCCGCCACTCGTTCGCCTGGATCAAAGGGGCCGCGGGTCCGGCCGCCACGCAGCAGGTGAGGAAATTCACCAAGGCGGTGAAGCAGGCGATGAAGGAAAACGGCGTCGCCGGGCAAAAGCTCGGCTGCGACTTCATCGACATCAACATGCTCAACATCTTCAAGGAAGAAAAAATCAACTGGGCCGACGGCATGACGCCGATGATGGAGGCCCGCGCGGTCAAGAGCCCAGACGAGCAGGAATGCTTCCGCATCGTCGGCGCCATCGGCGACGCTACTCACTGGGAGTGCATGAAGTTCCTGCGCCCCGGCATCACCGAGAACCAGGTCACCGCGCACCTGATGCAATACCTCTACAATATTCCCGGCATGGAAGACGTCGAGGACGTGATCGTTTCGTCGGGCCCGAACACCTGGCCGAACTGGCGCAACTTCTCCGACCGCATCATCCAGCCCGGCGACATCGTGTTCATGGATTTGGCCGCGCTCACCTGGAACGGTTACAAGTCCTGCTATTACCGCACCTATTGCGTGGGCAAAGAGCCCACCAAGGAGCAAAAGGACACCTACGCCACCGCGCTGAAGTGGCTCTACGATTCGATCGGCGCGGTGAAGGTCGGCGCCACCACGCGCGATATCGCGATGAAGTGGCCGTCGGCGATGAAGACCTGGGGCTACGAGGACGAAGACCAGGCCGCCGCCAACCTCTGGGGACACGGGCTCGGCCTCGCCCAATACGATCCGCCGGTGATTTCGCGCATCTGGTCGCTCGATCATCCGATCGACATCCAGGAGGGCATGACCTTCGCCCTGGAGACCCAGCACGGGAAAAAATACCGCTACGGTGTGCGCATCGAGGAAATGCTGATCGTGCACAAGAAGGATATCGAGATCGTGTCCAACTTCCCGGTCAAGCAAATAACCGTCGTCGATCCGCTGCCGGGCTACGGCGAGCATGTGAAGTGATGTTTTTCCTCCCCCTGAAAGGGGGTGGGAATGCTGAGCACTATTGAGCGAATGCGCGAGACCTCTCTTATTCTTCAGCTCAGCGACGCCGCTGCCGCCAATGCCGACCGCGTCGGGCCCAAAGCGGCGAATCTGGCGCGGCTTGCGCACGCAGGCCTGCCGACACCCGGCGGTTTCTGCATCACAGCCGATGCGTACCGGCGGCAGATTGCCCATCTCGCGCTTGGGGACATGGTGCGCGCCTATCCGGATGCCGATCCGCCCATGCAGCGCCGCTTGTCAGTCGAGATCAGGCTTCGGCTATATCAAGGCGATCTCGCACCTGACCTGCGAGGGCCAATTTTGAAAGCCTGGAACGCACAAACAAAGCCGGCCGCGGTGCGCTCATCCTCGCTGGTCGAGGACCGCGCCGAGTCGAGCTTCGCCGGTCAGTTTGAAAGCTTCCTGGGCGTTAACGACGACGCGGAATTTCTCATCGCGCTACGCGCTTGCTGGGCGGCGCTGTGGACCACGAATGCGCGCCGGTCCATGGCGCAGCACGGTCTCGATCCGGCCGGTACCGCCATGGCGGTGCTGGTGCAGCCGCTCGTTGCCGCACGCGCCTCGGGTGGCGGCCTGAGCGAGACCGCCGACGGGCAAATGTTGTTGAGCGCGACATGGGGACTAGGTTCGGCGATTGCCCAAGGCGAAGTCGTGCCCGATCGCGTCGTTCTCAGCCGCCAAGGTTTTCTGCGCAGCAACGAGGCCGGCCGCAAGCATCACCGCGAAGCCTGCGTGCACGGCGCCGGCACCGTGCCACAGGCGGTCCCCAAAGAGCTTTCGCGCGCTCCATGCCTTGAAGCCGGCCAAGCCACCACGCTCGCGCGGCTGATGCGCAAGGCCGAGGCCGTGCTCGAGCATCCGGTCGAGATCGAGTGGGCGCTCGACGACGAAGGCTTTAAGCTGTTGCAAGCGCGGCCGCTCCGCGTCCAGCCTGCCTTTGTGCCTGATGAAATCTGGCTGAAGCATCCCGGTCTCAGCGGCCATCCCGCCGGCATCGGCTGGAGCTCGGGCCGCGCCGTGGTGATCAATTGCGAGTGCGAGCTGTCGCGCGTTGCGCCCGGCGACATTCTTGTCACCCGCGTCGCCGGTCCGGCGCTGAGCCACATCCTGCCGCAGGTCGGCGGCGTAGTCGCTGAGCTTGGCGGCTCGACCTCGCACTTGGCGTCGCTGGCGCGCGAGCGCGGCATCCCGATGGTGCTCGGCGTGCTCGATGCCACCCAGCGGATTCCGGACGGAGCGCAAGTCGCGGTCGACGGTGTCGCCGGCGTGGTGCGGTGGCTCGCCTGATGCCAGCGAAGAAAGCGCGCCCGCGCATATTCGTGACCCAACCGGTGTCCGAGCGGGCGCTAGCCCGGTTGCGCGCGGTCGCCAGCGTCAAGGTCTTCCCCGATTCAGGACGGATCATTCCTAAGCGCACGCTGATTGCCGAAGTAC
>JASHVC010000178.1 GCA_030039655.1 Xanthobacteraceae bacterium
AAGAAGGCCATCGCGGAGTATGCGCGCGATCTTACGGCCGATCTCGCCGCGATGGCCCGAGCCTCAAATCTCCCCACCCTCGCCTATTGGTTGGATCTCTCGCGTGCCGAAGCTGAATGCCTCCTTGAGGCACACTCCGGGAGCGATGAGAGGGAAGCGGCGCGGCGAGAACTCAACTAGTGCTCTTTCTCAAAGCGTTGTAACGCTTCGAGCGCGCGCCCGACACCGCCTGTTCAACCACCGCTGCCGCCCACTGTTATTGCGGGGGTAAGGGGCTGCGTTCCTCCAGGAACCGCCATAATAGTCATGAACAAGGTTATGAGTTGGAAATTCCTCTGCGAAATCTCGTCGTCCCCTGCAATGTAATACCACTCGCCGCGATCGAAATGTGCAACGTAGGCGTCCGCGGGCAGACTGTCGCTGTGGATGATGAGTATATAGCGCCTGAGACCCTCTAGCCTGTTGTTATACAAGACGAAGTCCTCGTCAGTGACATTGTTTGGCGCATAAATAAAAGGCGTGTCCTGGTTGAAGAAGCACTTATCCAGGCGGAAGAGGGCCGGATCCGAGTTATAAAGCGCGAGCCACGCCTCTAGGTCACTGTCTCTTTTGTTGTTGTATTTTGTGTTTTCTAGCTCCCCCTTGTTTTTTTGCGTCGCCTTATCGTTTCGTCGACCCCCCTGAGCTTCTTGGCTAGGATTCTCTTCGGATGACGGATTCTCTCGGCACTCTCCTGACTCATCAGACGGCAACAGGGTAAAGAAGACCAAGGATTTCTCTGGATCATCCTTGAAGTTATTCCACGGATGAGTGTCGAGAGACCGGATAGTGTGATAGCAGGTAGGAGTTACGAAGCCGATTTGGGTGCCTGCTTCCGTTGAATTCTTAAGAATGCCGATAGCTGAATAAGTTCTCAGCACAGGCGCACCGCTAATAAGATGGGCTGCGGTCATCTTGTCAGGCGTCATCGGCTTGGTACGCAACTCGATTCGGTCGGGCGCTGCATTGGTGCATTTGCCTGCAGCGCACATCGGGCCCGGCTTTTGCGCAGGTGCTGCTTGGGTCCCCGCGTAAATCCTGAGGACTCGATTCCAGATTTTTCTTGTTGCCTTGTCCCTTTCCGTCAACCTCTTATTAACAGTCAAGGTCACTTGAGGATCGCCCCCCGGTGTCCCGTGAGAGTCGCCGTAACAAGCGACGGGGCTCGGGTGGGGTATCGCCGCTGGCAGATGGTAGAGGACCAAGGTGTCGGTCGTCGTGCTCGTGCTGGTCTTGTTGGTCACTTCCAAGGTGACGTTTCCAGAACTGCTTTTCTTGAGGGTACCGCTCGCCGTCGAATCGTTCCCCTTGGTGAGTTCGGATTTTTCGGCGACCAACTCCAGGCGTTGATATTTGCCAAGATAGCCAATGCTACTGAGCACGGCACCAAATTCATAAGCATCGAACGTCAGATAAGCTGCCGAAAAATCCAACAGCGGAATTGCACCCCAATTTGAATCATATAATGACGCTAGCGCATCGGGGCTGACAGGCGTGGCCAGTTGCTCGACCAGCGCCTGGCCGAGGAGCGGCTGGTAGCGGACCAGAGGTGATTCCGTATAGGTTACACCCCCGCCGACGTTGCCTATTTGGCCGTTGATTGTACCCGCGCTTGTGCTTTTGACCCCGGCAATAGCACCGATATCGGCCAAGGCGCCGTTGGCCGTGCCGGAAAACGTGGTCGTCGCATCCACCTCGGTCACGTCCATGAACGTGGTCGGTTCACGGTGTTTTATCCGAATGATGTTCGCGAGGGTCTGCTCCTTCGAGGTCTGTTGGATGATGTGATTGTAGCGATCGCGGCCTTGGTCGATCGCAATCGGACCGACGTTCTGGCAGCCGCCGAAGAGGCTCAAGGTCCCCGCAAGGACAACGCACTTGGCAATACGCACGACAACGCACACGACGGCTTCCCCCAGGATCGCCGTTCGAGAAAAGACACTGTCAAGTTTAGGCGGTTATGAAATTCTTTTCGGTTGGCGGCTTTCCGCCGTCCAACAAGCCCCGCTGCCCGCGCGCTGTTTTTTCCCTCAGCGCTTACCCACATACCCAAGATAAACAACCATCGCGCTATGTCAAGCGAGATTGCACTCGAGGGGGGCCGACGATTGATCCAAAGCTTCGGACGCGCCGCTAAGACGGAACGCTGAGGGCGGAGAGCGAAGCGGGTCACTTGACGGCGGGAGAACCCGTCTCAGTCGTGACTTTTACCGTAATGGTTACTTCGCCGGCATTGTTTGTCGTGCTTGTTTTAATGGCTGCGCCTTCTTCTTCAGCGTTTTTTACAGTAATGAGCGTTGGCTTGATGGCTTTGCAAGTCCAGTATCTGTCTGCTATCCCCCTGACCGCCGAGCCGATAAATTTCTGGCGCATTACTCCACTTTGCAAGTCGATTGTCACCTCGTCGGTCTGTTTTTTATCCTGACCGCATCTAACCCAACGCACGGCTTTATCTGTGAAATCTGCATTTTCCCAGGTCTCACAGTAAACGAAGCCCTTTTCATCCAGGGCACATGTTTTCTCAGGGCAGTTTTTCGCACCGGGCTTTTCGGGGCGGAATCTAGCGTTGCGATATGTCACCCTGTTGGCGGCTTGATCTAAAATGTAAGTGGCTTCCGGTGCGCCGCGATCGCAGTTAAGCGTCACGCGCTGTTGTGCAACTTTTACATTCCTTTCTTTCACATCGACCTCGCATGGGAGCGTGATCCATGCGCTGTTATCGGCTGATGCAACTTTCGCACCGGCGCTGCAATTGAGGGTGACTTTTTCTGCCGGATCGGCCTTTGCCTGCAGTTCAACTTTGACGATCGCCCCACACTTGAGGGCGATCGTCACGCCATTGTTGCCTAGCGCAGACTGGTCGACCGTTGCATCGCGATCACATTTGGCGTCATTTTTTTCCGGTAGTGCAAATTTTACATCATCGCACTTAAGCTTGATTGTTGTGCCATTGTCGCCTGGCGCGGCCTCGCCAACTTCTGCAGTGGGACCGCAGTCAAGGGTGATCTTGTGTCGTGGGTCCATTTGTGTCTGCAGTTCAACTCGTACATCACCACCGCAGTCAAGCCTGATTGTTGCGCTATTGTCGGTCGATGCAGGCTGGTCAACTTTCGCGCTAGGGCCGCAGTCGAGGGTGAGTTCTTTTGCCTTGTCGACCTTTGGCAGCAGTTCAACTGTTACATTGGCGCTGCACTTAAGCCTGATTATTGGGCTCTTGTTGCCCGCCGCGGGCTGGTCAACTTTCGCACTGGAGCCACAGTTGAGAGTGATCGCTTTTGCCTGATCGACTTTTGGCAGCAGTTTAACTTTAACATCGGCGCCGCACGTGAGCCTGATCGTCACGCTATTGTCGGGCGCCGACGGGGCAACTTTTGCGCCGGCATCGCATTTAACGGTGGTTGGCAGCTCCACTCTTAAGTCGGCGCCGCAGTTGAGCTCGATCGTTGCGCTATGGTCACCTGGTCGGATTCCCGCAGTGGGATCGCAGTTGACAGTGACCTTTTCGACCTTTTCGACCTGGTCCATTTTTGCGATCAGTTCAACTACTACGTCGGCGTGGCACTTGAGGCTGATCGTTGCGCCATTATCGGCTGGTGCGACTTTCGCACTGGGCCCGCAGTTGAACATGATCTTTCGTTCCTGGTCGGCTTTCGCAGGCGCATCACACGAGACTGCGTAGAACACGACGGCAAACGTTAGGGTCGCCAGCACAAGCATGCGCGCCTGGAGAATTGTCCGAACCGACGACATCAGCCCTCTCCCATTGTCCTGAACAATTGACGCACAGGCCGCGACCATCGCGGAACTCCCGGCCGCAACTTCGGCTGGAAATTCGTAAACACGGTATCAAAGGGCGAGTGTCTGCGTCCACGGATGGCCGTCAGTCACGCGTACATACCCCCGATATTTCTGTGACCATGCTCGCGCGGAGTAACGAACTTGGTACAGGATGTCGCGTGGCCCCAAGCCATTGGGTCTCCGACGTGCGGGCCATTCCGAGCGACAGAACGCCGCGCCCGGTGCGGTCGGCGCAATCGTGGCTTGGAGCTGAAGGTACGTCTGATCCCAGCCGCGGGAACTAGCTCGTTGCCTGCACTACCGATTCCGCCGCGGGCATCATGGAAACGGACGGTGCTCACGCAAAAAGCGACCGCGTCGCCAGGGTTCGTCGTAACCACTGATTAGGTGCAACAGGCCCATCCTGAGGGGCTTTGGTTTCAGTCGTCGCTACCTATCTAAAGAGCTGGCAACCGTTTCGAGGTCTTGACGAAAACCACCCCGAATGGTTGACTCCAGAGATTACGTCGACTTTTGAAGGATTTGTCAGATGTCGCAAACTCAAAGAACACGCAAGATCGCCGTGATCGCGGCGGGTGCGGCCGTTGCGCTCTCCACTGTTCTGCTGACAAACCGGCCCGGCATGGCCAGTGTACGGCTGACATTGGTCCAGTCTTCATTGCGAGACGGTGCGATTAACGCCAAACATATGGCCAAAGCATCGGAACGGGTCCGGCTGGCGTGCAACAGCAACCATTGCGACCCCTGAACGGCTGTCGTGGTGGCTAGCTAAATCAATCCAGTCGACGGACCGCATAGGCTCGTCGAGATTGACCACCAATTTGACGTCCAGCCGGTTAGGTTAACTCCGCTAGAACGGCCACGACACTGAGTGCACCCGGACTGGTGAGCGGCTTCATTCAGCCTCAGTGCTGGCGCAGACGATCAAGAACCTCACTCGAGGCGAAGCCGTCCGGGATCTGGCCGATCGACGTCTGATAATTGCGTATGGCGAGACGGGTCGCCGGGCCGATGAGCCCATCGGGCGCGCCGATGACGAAGCCGTGTGCCGCTAGGAGCTGTTGCAGCTCATAGCGCTCCTGCAGCGTGAGCACTCGCTCGTCGCGCGGCCAGGCCTGCACCAGCGGCGCGCCGCCGCGCAGCCGGTCGGCCAGATGCCCGATCGCCAGCGCGTAGGCCTCGGCCGGATTGTATTTCATGATGACGTGGAAATTCTGCAGCATCAGGAAAGCCGGGCCGTGCGCCCCCGCGGGCAACAACAGCGTGGCGCCATCGGTAGGGCGCGGATACGGCTTGCCGTCGGCGCGGCGCACACCGAGACCTTCCCACTGATGCACTGACAGGGAATGCGAGTCGGCGGCCGTGTAATTGAAATTTGCCGGCAGCGTGACTTCGTAACCCCAGGTCTGGCCTGCGACCCAGCCGTCCATTTTCAGATTGTTGGCCGTAGACGCGATCATGTCGGGAATGGAATCGACCACGTCGCGGCGACCGTCGCCGTCGAAGTCGACGGCGTAGCGCTTGAACGAAGTCGGCATGAATTGCGTCGGGCCGAAAGCGCCGGCCCAGGAACCGACCAAGCGATCGGCCGGGACGTCGCCGCGATGCAGGATTTCCAGCGCCGACAAAAACTCTTCGCGGAAGTAATCGCGACGGCGGCCGACGCAGGCGAGCGTGGCGGTGGAGCGCAGCACTGGGCGATCGCCGCCGAGCGTGCTGTAGTTGGATTCCACGCCCCAAATTGCCGCCACGATATAGCGGTCGACGCCGTAGGTGCGCTCGACCGACGTAAAGGTTGGCGCGTATTGAGCGAGCAGCGCGCGCCCGCGGCCGATGCGATCGTCGCTCACCAGGAGATCGAGATAGTCCCAGGTGGCTTTGGTAAACTCCGGCTGCGCGTCGAGCTTATCCATAATGCTGAGATCAGGCGTCAACCCGCTGGTCAAGCGCCGGTAGTCTTCGGCCGGGATGCCGCGCCGCTCGGCGGCCGGCAATAAGCCCTCGATGCAGTTGCCGAAGTCGGCGGCGGCGGCGCGGATGGCATCGGCGGTCATGCGCGGATCGCCCGACGCGCCGGATTGCCCGCTCCATTGCGGGGTATCGCCAGGCACGGGAACCGAAGGGGCGGCAGACGGTTGAAACAGCCGGGTCACCCACGAGGCCGGATTGTCCTGCGCCCGCGCCGGGCCGGCGAAGCAGACGACCAGAAGGAACGCCGCGGCATAACTTGGGATCAGCTTAGGGGTAACCATGGCGGCCGATATTTGTTGGGCGCGGTTTGTGGGGCAGTCGCACCAATACGGTGTGTTCGATATTTGCGACGCACCATCAATACGCCGTTCTTTTCCTTAACGATGGATATACGCGACCCTACACGCACTGAGTTCATATGGCAGCAAGGCGAAGATGCTATTGTTACGGAACGCTCGATTCGGCGCCAGCACCGTGTTTCGTTGCCGCTTGAACTGATCAGGTTGAACCAGCAATTAGGCAAGAATTTGGATAGGAGTTCGGCGAGACCGCCTGCCGAAATTTCCACAACGCACCGCGCCCCGACCGCACTTCGATAGCCCGCACCATTGAGTTCCAGGGAAGTTGGCCAGATGAAAAAACGCGTCCGTAAAGCTGTGTTTCCTGTCGCCGGCCTCGGCACCCGCTTTCTGCCAGCGACCAAAGCCATGCCCAAGGAGATGCTGCCGGTCGTCGACCGCCCGCTGATCCAGCATGTGGTCGATGAGGCGCGGCAGGCG
>JASHVC010000179.1 GCA_030039655.1 Xanthobacteraceae bacterium
TTGCGGCGCAGCCGGCGCACTCGCCGTCCTGGACAATGCTGCCTTCAGCGCGGCCATGACATCAAGTTCATCGGCCGCTTCACTCTGTGCTGCAGGAATCGGACGCACTTCGTTCATGGCCGGATCCACTCCATGCAAAGACTGCCAACTTGACCACGGAGTTCTACTTGGCCCCGCTTCCTTCAACCCTACCTACGCCCTCAAGCGCCGCAGACGCAACAGCGTGAACGCGGCAGATTTGCGACCAATCGTACCGATCCAGATTTGCGCAAAGAATTATTCAGCGGCCTTGAGCAGCGCCGACGAGCCAGCACGAAATTGTTCCAGCAACGCCGCCTCGTCGGCCTTTGCAGTAGCAAGATGACGCTGCTTGACATGACCGAAGCCGCGAATCTTTTCCGGAATGACGGCAAGGCCAACAGCGAGGTGATGGTTCTCGGGCATGAGCTTTGCGAGCAGTTCGTCGAGCATCGACTCGTAATCGCTGATGAGCTTCCTTTCGGTGCGGCGTTCGAGCGAACGGCCAAATGGATCGAACGGTGTGCCGCGCAACCCCTTGAACTTGGCGAGAAGCCGAAAGACCGGAAGCATCCACGGGCCAAAGCTCATCTTGCACGGCAGGCCCGTCGTCTTGTCGAGTCGCGCCAACAGCGGTGGTGCGAGATGGAATTCAAAGCGGAGATTGTCACCGTCGAACTCGTTCTGAACCTGACGTGCGAACGATCCATCGGTGTAAAGCCGCGCGACTTCGTACTCGTCCTTGTAGGCCATGAGCTTGAACAGATAGCGCGCCACCGCATCGGCGAGCCCACACTTGCCGGGCGCGCGCTCCGCCTCGGCCGCTTTGGCCTTTTCGACCAGCGCCCGATAGCGCTGCGCGTAGGCGGCATTCTGATAAGCGGTAAGAAACTCAACGCGTCGCTTGACCGTCTCGTCGAAGGATTCCGACAACACCCGCGCGTCGCTCGTGACCTTGGTTGTCGGCTTTGCCACCGCTTCGACGCGTGCGGGATCGGCCGCGGCTTGGCGGCCCCAATGAAAGGCCGCCTTGTTCATCGCCACCGCCTCGCCGTTCAGCTCAATCGCCTTCTCTATGGCGGCAGCTGACAGCGGAATCGCGCCGAGCTGGTAGGCGTAGCCGACCAGGAACATGTTGGCGCCGATCGACTGACCGAACAACGCATTGGCGATGCCGCTCGCGTCGACGAAATGGGTCTTTTCGCGGCCGGCGTCGGCTACGATGGTCCGCTTCAACCGCTCGGTCGGCAGCGAGAAATCTGCGTTCCGGGTGAATTCGCCCGGCAGAAATTCGGCAGTGTTGACCACTATCTCGGTCGCGCCATGCTTCACGGCGGCAAGCACTTTGCGGGTGCCGGCAACGACCATGTCGCCGCCGAGGACGAGATCAGCGCGGCCGGCAGCGACGCGGATCGCGTGGATCTTCTCCGCGCTTTCGGCAAAGCGAATGTGGCTGAATACGGCGCCGCCCTTTTGCGCAAGGCCGGCCATGTCGAGCACGCCGACGCCGCGGCCTTCGAGATGCGCCGCCATGCCCAAGATGCCGCCAACGGTGACGATGCCAGTGCCGCCTACGCCCGTGACGATGATGTTGTAGGTCTGATCGATCGCCGGCAATTTTGGCTCGGGCAGCGGCGGTAGATCGTGATCGGCAGCAACGCCGGTACCCTTCTTCAGCTTGGCGCCGTGCACGGTAACGAACGAAGGGCAGAAACCTTTGACGCAGGAAAAGTCTTTGTTGCAGCTCGACTGATCGATGGTGCGCTTACGGCCCCACTCGGTCTCCAGCGGCTGCACCGAGACGCAGTTCGATTGCACGCCGCAATCGCCGCAGCCCTCACACACGAGTTCGTTGATGATGACACGCTTGTCCGGATCCGGAAACGTGTGGCGCTTGCGGCGGCGGCGCTTTTCCGCCGCGCAGGTCTGATCGTAAATGAGCACCGTGACGCCAGGAATCTCCGCAAGTTCTTTCTGGACCGCGATCAGGTCATCGCGATGGTGGACGGTGAGTCCCGCAGGCCACGCCGTACCAGCCGGATATTTGTCCGGCTCATCGGTGACAACGACGACGCGTTTTGCCCCTTCCGCCGCAACCTGCCGCGCGACCTGCGGCACGGTCAGGCCGCCGTCGTTGGCCTGGCCGCCGGTCATCGCCACGGCGTCGTTGAAGAGAATCTTGTAGGTGATGTTGGTGTTCGAGGCGATCGCGGCGCGGATCGCCATGTATCCGGAATGATTGTAGGTGCCGTCGCCGAGATTCTGAAAGACGTGCTTGCGGTTCGAGAACGGCGCCTCGCCCACCCAGTTGGCGCCCTCTCCGCCCATCTGTGTATAGCCTTGGGTAGAGCGGTCCATCCATTGTGCCATGTAGTGGCAGCCGATGCCCGCGTAAGCGCGTGAGCCCTGCGGCACCACGGTCGATGAATTGTGCGGACACCCGGAGCAGAAATACGGAATGCGCTGGGCGACGTCTTTGGTCTCCGCGGCAATGCGCTGGAATTCCTTCAATCGCGCCACGCGCTGGATGATCTCATCGTTGCGGTGATATTTGAGGAAGCGGTCGCCGATGCAGATCGCGACCTCGTTGGGATCGAGCGCGCCTTTGACTGGGAACAGCCAATTGCCCTGCTCGTCTTTCTTGCCGATGCACAGCGGCTGATTGGCGGTGCCGTAAAGCTCCTCGCGCACCTGCACTTCGAGCAGCGACCGTTTCTCCTCGACCACAATGATCAGGTCGAGCCCTTGAGAAAATTCCTGCAGTTCGCGGCGGCTGAGCGGCCACGAACAGCCGACCTTGTAAAGGCGGATGCCCAGCTCGTTGCATTTGATCTCGTCGATGCCGAGTTCGTCGAACGCCTGGCGGACATCGAGGTAGCTTTTGCCCGTGGTGATGATGCCGATCTTGGGATCGCGGCCGCCCGACGTGATGGTGCGGTTGAGCTTGTTGGCGCGCACGAATGCCAGCATCGCGTCGCGCTTGAAATCGTGCAGGCGCGCTTCCTGCGTGAGGATCGGATCGTTGAGGCGGATGTTGAGTCCGCCTTCGGGCATCAGGAATTCGGTGGGCGTGACGATGTTGATGCGGTCGAGGTTTGCCTCGATCGCCGCCGTCGATTCGATGGTCTCGTGCATCGTCTTCAGCGCCACCCACGTTCCGGTGAAGCGCGACATGGCCCAGCCATAAAGGCCGTAGTCGAGCACTTCCTGTACGCCGGCGGGATTAAGCACCGGGATCATCACGTCGATGAAGTGATACTCAGACTGATGGGCGGTGGTGGACGATTCAGCGGTGTGGTCGTCGCCCATGAGCGCCAGCACGCCGCCGTGTTTGGCAGTGCCCGCCAGGTTGGCGTGGCGAAATACGTCCCCGGTGCGGTCGACTCCGGGACCTTTGCCGTACCACATGGCGAAGACGCCATCGAACTTGCCTTCGCCGCGCAACTCGGCCTGCTGCGAGCCCCACACTGCGGTCGCGGCGAGGTCTTCGTTGATGCCGCCCTGAAAACGGACATCGCTTTTTTCCAGAAATGAGCGTGCCCGGTAGAACTGGGCGTCCAACGTGCCGAGCGGTGAGCCGCGATAGCCGGTGACAAAGCCTGCCGTGTTGAGGCCGTTGCGTCGGTCCAGCTCCTTCTGCATCAGGCAAAGCCGCACCAGCGCCTGAAAGCCGGTGACGAAAACGCGGCTGTGGCCGAGGTCGTATTTGTCGTCGAGTTTGACGTCGCGAAGCGGCATCGGGCGGCCCTCCCGCGGGCACTTTGCCCTCAGGAAGTTAATATTGCCAGAGGGCGAGACACCTAGAAAATATAGGTCGCGCTAACGGCCGGGTAATGCTAGCGCCTTGAAGGGCTGCGTCATTTGGCCGGCCGCACCGGTGCGCGGGAACCTCGCAATCCCCGTTTGGATGCCAAGGATTGCTGCGTCGCGAAGAAAACAGATTCGGGATCAGGCCTTGGCGCTCGGTCGAGCCGAAACGTCGGCGTGCCATCGTCGCAGGTGGCTGCACTCGTCGGGAATCGACAGCTTGGCCCAACGCGCGAAGTCGACCGTCACCAGGGCCGTGATGTCAGCGATGCTGTAACGCGGACCGGCCACAAACGGATGTTGCGCAAGGTGCAGGTCCATTTCGTTGAAGAAACGCATGACGCGCGCACGGCCGCGCTCGGCCAGTGCCGGAATTTGTTCGTAGTTATCGGGTCCGGGCAGCCCTCGCCCTTTCAAACCTGGCGTCGAATTGCGGAATGCCTCCATCACCGCATAGAAGCCGTTGCGCTCGGCAAAGCGCTGCCGCTCGGTAATCACCGCCTTTTCCTCCGCGCTCTCTCCCAAGAGCGGCGGCTGCGGATGCGTCGCTTCAAAGTACACGCAAATGCCGATCGCGTCGGCGATGCGTGTGCCGTTGTCGAGCTCAAGAACCGGCACAGTGGCGTCCGGATTGATGGCGCGAAACGCCGGGGTGAACTGCTCACCGTTGCGCAGGTCTACCTGCACCGTCGGCACGCTGATGCCTTTCTCGGCGAGAAAAATGCGCACCCGCCGCGGGCTCGGGGCAGTCGAGCAATCATAGAATCTCATGACAGACCTCAAGATTTCGCGGCCCTCGCCAAGGGGGCTGCGCTGCGGCGGCACAGAATGCTAGTGTCAGCCCATACCACGTGGAGACCCGGGCCATGAACAAGCACGTCAGGATTGCCACCGTCAAAAAGACCGAAATGTCGCCCGCCGAATGGCAGGCGCGCGTCGACCTCGCCGCCACCTACCGGCTGATCGCTCATTACGGCTGGGGCGATGTCATCTATAATCACTCGTCCATGCGGGTGCCGGGCGAGGATCGCAAATTCCTGATCAAGCGGCACGAGCTGCTCTACACGGAAGTGACGGCGTCAAACCTCGTCAAGGTCAGCATGGACGACGATCTCGACGAATCCGCCGGCGTCAATCGGCCAGGCTTCACGCTGCATGGCGGCGTGCTGTCGGGCCGCCCGGACGTTAATTGCGCCGTGCATGTGCACACCGAGATCGGCATGGCGATCGCCGGATTGAAGCACGGGCTGCGCATGGTTTCGCAGCCGGCGGTTCGCTTCCACAATCGGATCGGCTACCACAACTACGAAGGCATCACCGAGGATTTCGGCGAGCGCGCGCGCATCAACAAAGCGCTGGGCAAGAACCGCGCACTGATCATGCATAACCATGGCCTGCTCACGGTGGGCCAGACGACGCGTGAGGCGTTCGTGCTGATGAAGTCGCTGATCGAAGCGGCGGACATCCAGCTCAAGATGGAAGCGACCGGCGGCGCGCTGGTCGAGATACCGGCGGAAATTTGCGAGAAGACCGCGCATCAGTATGAGCATCACGACTCGGGCCGCGGATCGGCGGACTGGCCGGCGTACTTGCGCATGCTCGACACGATCGATCGCAGCTACCGGAATTAGGCCGCCGGCCCGCAAGTGATTCCATGGCGGGTGGAAACCCGAGCGACGTCTGGGGCCGAACGTCCGACATTGACGAGAGCGCGCTGGCCGTCATGGCCGCGCGCCTCGAGAACCGCGCCAAGCATCCATTCTTTCGCGGCGTCATCGCCGATTACATCGGCGCGCTCGAACTAGCGCCCATCAGGCGCGTGATCGAAATTGGCTGTGGCACGGGCGTCGTGTCGCGGCGGCTGGCTGCCACGCCTGGTTTTCGCGGTTCAATCATCGCAACCGACATGAGTCCATATCTGATCGAGATTGCGCGCCAGCACGCGAAAGCGGAAGGCGTCGACGCAAGTATCACGTTCGAGGTCAGCGGCGCCGCGAATTTGAGCGCCGAAAACGGGGCTTGCGATCTCGTCATCGCCCACACGCTGCTGAGCCATGCGGCCGATCCGGTCAGGATTCTGACGGAAAGTAAGCGCGCATTGCGCCCAGGCGGTCAGCTTCTGATTTTCGATCGCGACTTCGCGTCGTCCGCGCTTTCGCTCGACGGCACCATCGCGGCGAAAATCGATGTTGCGGATATTGCCCGCGCCTTCGCGGCGCAGCCTTTCATCATGCGCCAGTTACCCAAACTCCTGGCCGAGGCGGGCTTCGTCATCGAATCGCATCGTTCCTACGTCATCGCCGACGTCGGCCACGCCGAATTTTTCGCCGAAAATCTCTCGACCTGGCGGCGTCTGTTGCCGATTTCGGGCGTCATAGCCAAGGAGGATGCCGATAGCCTGATAGATGGGCTAGAAGCCTCGTCGAA
>JASHVC010000180.1 GCA_030039655.1 Xanthobacteraceae bacterium
TCGCCCAAGGCTTGGCGGGGCCGCCCTTTATCTCTTCCTGAGCAAGTCCGGTCCCTTGCGATGTTGGCTCACTATTGGCGAATTGTGTTTGCGGGCGTTGGTGTCTGCGACGCCTTGGTGTTCCATCGCATCGGGGGAGCGATCGTTGCCCTTATGGTCATCGCGATAATGGACATTTTTGAAATTTTTGATGATCGCGCCAGGCGCAAGCGAGGGACCGAAGATGCGCTGCATACATTGACGACGCCGGAGGCGTGAAACGCCCTCGGCTGCCTGCAGTGCCGCACGGTGGCTAGAAGTGGATCGTCAGCGCCGCGCAGATCGCGGCGCCGTCAATTCAGTACATGCGTCACTTCGTACACAAACCGATCAACTTGGTACGAAGCTTCCCGCAAGACGGCTTTACGGTGTCGACCGTCGAACCCGTACGCATCGACGGCCAACCCCAAGGCGATCCAAACAGACAGGAGCAGAAAGAGACCGCGCATGGCGCGCTCCAAGCAGCAGACGGCCTCCATGAAAATTGCCACGTGCCTACATCCGGCATCCGCAGCGTTGACAAATTAGGCGACGAAAGCGTTCAGGGAAACTCAAACAGTGCGTTAAGGATAAGGGCCGCCGCGCGGTCGCGGAGATTGGCCCCGACCCCCGCAGGTTGGGCTCAGAAAGAGTAGGTTATTTCACCGCGACGGGCCGCGTTGTACTGAAGCATTCGATATTGGTCGCTGGTTTCCCGCCAAACGGCTTTGCGGTATTGACCGCCGAATGCGGATGCGTCGATGGCTAACGCCACGACCACTAGAGCGGAGAGCAATAGGACGAGCCGAAGCATTTTTACCCTTTCCAGATCGCATCCAACAGAAAGAGAGCCCCGATGCGGAGGCACACGCCTTCGGGGCTCAACGAGAGAGAGAGGCGCGTTGTGGCAGCCTCCCTCGGTTTGTGATTGAGCAACGGCCGACAGATGAAAGCCACCGCCTTCGAGGCTTAACCTTAAAATCAACGCGCGACGACTTCGCCGCCGAAGAACCCAATGATCCTAACACCGCGGACGACCGAGGCTTTTACAAAGTCGAGCTGTGGGACAAGAACTAGCTGCGCCCGACCAAGCTGATACATGCCGACAATAGGATAGACAAAACGCGGGCCGTTTTTGCCGAGGTGTCAAGCAGGACACCGGCGCGCTGTTCTCGTCTCAGTTCTTGATTTTATTGGCGCGCCCTACGGGAATCGAACCCGTGTTTCCGCCGTGAAAGGGCGATGTCCTAGACCGCTAGACGAAGGGCGCAAGCGACGCGAACGCAGCACGCGTCAGTAATGGCGCGCGACATATAAAGTGGTTTGCCACGACCGGCAAGCAAGGCTTGGCTGAGCAAGTTTTGCCGCCGGGCCTACCGCTTTCAAAGGCTACCATTTCCCCGTATTGGGCATCGACGTCCACGGTTCCTTGGGCGGGAGCGGTGAACCCTTCTGCAGCAGTTCGATGGAGTGCTTGTCGGGGGAACGCACGAAGGCCATGCTGCCGTCGCGCGGTGGCCGGTTTATGGTCACGCCTGCCTTCATCAGCCGATCGCATAGCGCATAGATGTCGTCGACCTCGTAGGCGAGGTGACCGAAGTAGCGAGCCTCGCCGTAATCCTCGCTGTCCCAGTTGTAGGTGAGCTCCACCAACGGCGCCTGGCGGTTGGCCGGGCCCTTGGCGACGAGGTCGCCGTCGTCAGTCGCGGCCAAAAACACCAGCGTATACTTGTTCTTCTCGTCGGTCCGGCGGCGAACCTCCTTGAGGCCGAGCTTGTTGCAATAAAAATCGAGCGCCGCGTCGAGATTGCGAACGCGCAGCATCGTGTGCAGATATCGCATGGTTGGATCTCCACTGCTGTCAATCTGGCCGGATGTACCGTTTGGTCCCTGAGACCAAGGTATAAAGAACGCAATAGGTTACGAACCATGATCGCTCCCGATCTCGGTACCGCCACAGCGCGCTTGCAGGAGATGATACACGAAGCCAACACCGTCGTGCCATTTACCGGGGCGGGCATCTCAACCGAGTCCGGGATCCCGGACTTTCGCTCCCCCGGCGGGCTTTGGACCAAGAACCGGCCCATCCCATTCGACGAATTCCTGGCGAGCCAGGAAGCGCGCAACGAATCCTGGCGGCGCCGCTTTGCCATGAGCGACCAATTCGGGGACGCCAAGCCGGCGAGGGGACACCGCGCGCTAGCGAGCCTCTATCGCGTGGGCAAAGTGCCGGCCGTCATTACGCAAAACATCGACAATCTCCATCAATCCTCCGGCATTGCCGCCGAACACGTCGTCGAACTGCATGGCAACACCACCTATGCGGCGTGCTTGGATTGCGCAGACCGTTACGAGCTGTCGTGGGTGCGCCAGCGGATGGAAGCGGCAAACGGCTGTGCGCCCGATTGCCCGGCCTGCGGGGGCTTTATCAAGACGGCGACCGTTTCATTCGGACAAGCCATGCCAGATGCAGCAATGCAGCGTGCTCAAGACCTTACGCTCAGTTGCGATCTGTTTCTGGCGATCGGCTCGTCGCTTGTGGTCTGGCCGGCGGCGGGATTTCCATTGATGGCGAAGCGCAATGGCGCTCGGCTCATCATCATCAATCGTGAGGTAACCGAATTCGACGAGATGGCCGATCTGGTGGTGCGTCAGGACATCGGAACGGTACTAGAGCCCTTCATCGTCCATTGAATTTTTGCGCTTCTCCACTTTGTTCACAGGCAAAACACGCTTTTGGGCCGGTGTTGTATTTTTGTCCTATGCCGCCGAGGGTCTGATGTTATCTTGAAATCACGAGATTCGTAACGCGCCCGGGGGGCGCCAGAATAACGGCCGTAGCCGAGGCGTCATGGCGTCTGACGGGTTTGATCCAAAAGAGAATAGGCCGGAACAAGATCCCGGTGTCGACCTCACCAATGAGTCGACAGCTGGCGCGATTGAGGTCTCCGGCGTCATCAAGTGGTTTGACGTAGCCAAGGGCTACGGCTTCATGGTGCCGGACAATGGCATGCCGGACGTGCTCTTGCACGTGACCTGCCTCCGGCGCGACGGTTTTCAAACTGCTTACGAAGGTGCTCGCGTCGTCTGCGAGGTGCTGCCGCGGCCGAAGGGTCTGCAGGCCTTCCGCATCGTCTCCATGGATGATTCGACGGCCATCCATCCGATGCAGATGCCGCCGCCGCGGACTCATGTTAGTGTCACCCCGACAAGCGGTCTCGAGCGAGCACAAGTGAAATGGTTCAATCGCCTTCGCGGGTTCGGGTTTGTCACGCGCGGCGACAACACGCCGGATATTTTCGTCCATATGGAAACGCTGCGCCGCTACGGTCTGGCCGAACTACGACCGGGGCAGTTTGTGATGGTGCGCTATGGACCGGGTCCCAAAGGCTTGATGGCGACCGAGGTCCGCCCCGAGGGCGCACCCATGCCGCACTAGCGGCCCCTAAAGCTTTCCTTTTGTCGCCAGGAGCGTGGGCCTTGCGCCTTACCGCGGCCTTGCTCTTGGCTGCCTGGGCTGGACTCGTCGCTCTGGCACCCTCCGCCCATGCCGGCGGGCAAGCGACCATCGAGATCGTCTCCAAGAACGGCGTCCATCCGTTCAGCGTTGAGCTTGCGACTAACGATGCGGAACGGGAACGAGGCTTGATGTTCCGCAAATCCATGCCCGAAGGTCAGGGCATGCTGTTCGATTTCAAGCGTGACAGCCCGGTCTCGTTTTGGATGCATAACACTTACATCTCGTTGGACATGATCTTCATCGCCAGCGATGGACGCATCGTACACATCGTCGAAAACGCCAAACCGCTGTCGGACGATCTCATTCCCTCCGGCGGTCCGGTCCGTGCTGTGCTCGAGGTGATTGCGGGTACGGCGCAGAAGCTTGGCATTGCGGAGGGTGACCGCGTGACCGGCTCTATCTTCAGCGCGCACTGAGCCTACGCACTACTTTTCCCCGCCCTGGCCCAGCTGGTAGATGGCGGTAAGCCGCTTCTTGATAGTCGGCGGTATGGCGTAAGCTTGGGCGATCAGTTCGGCGATCGTCTCCCCGCTCTTGGCGTCGCTGCATTCGAGCCGCGCCTTCTCGCAATCGCTGAGGAACGCCGGATCGGCGAAAGTCTGCATCATCGCGGTGCGCAACGCAGCGAGCCGATCGGCCGGTACGCCCGGTGGCGCGGCGAAGGGCCGGCCGAGGCCGAGTTGCGCCGACGCGGCGCTGAGCAGGGCCTTGTCGTCGTCGCTCTTGAGCAGATCGAGCGCGAACGGGATGCCGGCAAGCTCCGGATGCGGCTTCAGCCCGTATTGGAAAAGGACGCGTACCAGGTGGTCGGGCACCCAGCGCGGACGCGAGGTCTTCAGGCTCGACCAGAACGGGGAAGGCATGGCTTCGACTTCGCCGTTCTCCATGGCCAGCAGAATTTCGTTCTGGCCCGGATAGCCGGTGATGAAGTGCGCCTTCAGCCCGAGGATTTCGTTGAAGATCCGACCATACAGGACTGGCGTCGATCCCGCGCCGGCACCGCCAGCCACGAACTCGCGGGTCTGGGCGTCATGAAGGTCCGCAATCTTCGAGGTGTGCCAGACAATATACATGGCGACCTCGCTGGTCGGCGAGCCGAGCCAGTTCAGCTTCAGAGGGTCGAATTGGGCCTGCCGGTTGCCGAAGAGGGGTTCGAACGGCACTGTGTTTTGACTGATGCCAATGACGGTGCCGTCGTGATCGGCCAAGTTGTACAGATGGTTGACCGCGCCAAGCCCGCCACCGGCGGGCATGTTCTGCGGCACAATGGTGGGGTTGCCGGGCACATGATCGCCGAGATGCTTGGCGACCGCCCGGGCATAGACATCGTATCCGCCGCCGACCGATGCGCTGATGATCAGCCGCAGTTCCTTGCCACGGTAGAACTCCGCAACCGGATCGGCCCGCGCGGTGCGAGTGGAGAGGCCCCCGAGCACGAGCGCCAAAACGCCGATGGTTAAGGCAAGCCGAATAAGCATGTCGGGCAAACTCGATGGCGTAGGCCCGCTACTGTGACACGGTTCGCAAGGTCCGGACAGGCGCTTGCCGGTGTTAGGGGAAGCGTGTATCCGAAGGCGAACCCGGCGGGGTATGGCGCAGTCTGGTAGCGCGGTAGTTTTGGGTACTACAGGTCGCAGGTTCGAATCCTGCTGCCCCGACCATCCGCCTTCGCTTTGTATGTCGCTGGCTGAGAAAAGCTCTCTTCATGACCGCTCGTATATACAAACCGGCGCGCACGGCGATGCAGTCGGGCACCGGCAACACCAAAGAATGGGTCCTGGATTATGAGCCGGAACAGCCGCGGACCGTCGAGCCGCTCATGGGCTGGACCAGTTCAGGCGACATGAAGCAGCAACTGCGGCTGCGCTTCGACACCAAGGAAGAGGCAATTGCCTATTGCGAGCGCGAGGGCATCGCCTACCAGGTGTTTGACAGCAAGCCCGCAAAGCGTGCGCGCATCTCCTACTCGGACAACTTTGCCACCAGCCGGCGGGGCGCCTGGACCCATTAGCCGTTGCCGAGCGTCGGCGCGGCTGTCCATGGGCGACCAACCCATGCGTGGCCTGCGGGTCGCGAGCGCAGGGGATGCGCTGGGACGCCCGGATTCGCCATGTTAGATTGCAACCAAGTTGCCGCGGCGGCCGTTTCCGTGCCGAATGCCGACTCAGAATGACGCTGATGGGAGATTGAAATGCCGAAAAAGGATTCCAGCGGAAAGAACAGCCCGAAACTTGATCGCCGCAAATTCCTCGCCGCAGCCGCTGTCGCCGGCGCGAGTGGCGCCGTCAAGCCGGCCATGGCCGCCACCGAGACAGAGCCGCAAGCCAAGTTGCGTCCGCCGTCGGTATTGCCGCCGAACGCACACGTTGCAGCCGCCGAAACCGGCGTGCCGAACATCCCGCCGTATTCTACCGAGGGCCGGCCCGGGTCGGACTTCATGGTCGACGTGATCAAAACGCTCAACATCAAATATCTGCCGGCCAATCCCGCTTCGAGCTATCGCGCCATCCATGAGTCGCTGATCGACTACGGCCAGAACACGATGCCGGAGTTCCTCACCTGCACCCACGAGGAAGCGGGCGTCGGCATCGCTCACGGCTACTACAAGATCGCCAACAAGCCGCTGATGACCCTATGCCACGGCACCGTCGGTCTGATGCACGCGACCATGAACATCTACAACGCCTATTGCGATCGGGTGCCGGTGATCGTCGTCAACGGCAACGATCTTGATGCCGCGCATCGGCCGCCAGGCGTGCCGACCGTTCACTCGGCGCAGGACATCAACGCGATCGTGCGCGAATTCACCAAATGGGACGACACGCCGGTCTCGGCGCAGCATTTTGCCGAGTCATTCGTGCGCGCCTACCAGATCGCCACCACGCCGCCATGCGCGCCGGTCGCGATTTCTCTCGATGACGGATTGGCGACTGAGCCGGTCCGGGACTACGGGCAGGCGCTCTACATTCCAAAATACGTGCCGGCCGCGCCGCCGGCGGGCGAATTGGGTGCTGTCCGCGAAGCGGCGCGCCTTTTGGTCAACGCTGAGCGTCCGGTCATCGTCGCCGACCGCGCGGTGAACACCCAGCGCGGAATCAGTCTCTTGGTTCAGCTTGCCGAGCTCCTTCAGGCGCCGGTGGTCCGGCAAAATGGGCGGCTGAACTTCCCAACCACCCACTACCTCGGCCGGCCGGAAAGCGTGGTCAGCCAAGCTGACGTGATTATCGGACTTGAACTGGCCGACTACTGGAACACGGTCAACAAGTTCACCGACAACAACGCCCAGGGCGTCGGCACCGTCGGCTCGCGCATCAAACCGGGTACCAAGCTGATCAGCGTCGGCGTGCGACAGTTGATGACGAAGTCGAACTACCAAGAGTTCCAGCGCTTCCAGAGCGTCGACGTTCCCATTGCCGGCGACGTGGAGGCAACGCTCCCGGCGTTGATCGAGGCGGTGAAGGTGGCGTTGCCCGACAGTCGCAAGGACGCGATTGCCAAACGTGGCCAGGCAATCCGGGAAGCGCACATGAAGGGGCGCGAAGAGACCAGGCA
>JASHVC010000181.1 GCA_030039655.1 Xanthobacteraceae bacterium
TCGAAGGCCGGCGTGATCGGCTTCACCCGCGCGCTTGCCCGTGAGGTCGGCGAGTTCGGCATCACGGTGAACGCCATCACGCCAGGTATGACGCAAAGCGAGACGCAAATCGCGACCTCATCGGGCAATTATCTCGCAACGCGCATCGCCGGCCGTGCCATCGAACGCGTGCAGGTTCCGGCCGATCTCGTCGGCGCGGTGATGTTTCTGTCGTCGCCGGCGAGCGACTTCATGACCGGCCAGACCATCAACGTCGATGGCGGCAAGTCGATGCATTAGACGTGTGGGCCTCACCCTGAGGTGCGAGCGAAGCGAGCCTCGAAGGGTGAGGCCGAGATGCTCGGGCCCGCATCCTTCGAGGGCCGCTGCGCGGCCGCCTCAGGATGAGGGAAGTGACATCACTGCAGCCGCTTCGCCGCCTCTTCGACCAGACTCAGGTCGGAATGCGCCTTCACGTCAAAGCTTGCTTTGACGAAGCCGAGCTCCTTGGTCATGTCGACATTCTTCTGCAACGCGTCGAGGTCCGGCTTCATACTGGGCGAGCGGTAGTAGTCATTCTTGGTGAAGAGCCAGCCGAAGCGATCCGGCGGCTGTTTGGTCAGCCGTCCGGCGATCTCCGCCACCGCGTCGTGATTGGCCGGGTCGAGGAACCAATGCTCGATGCGCATGGAATCTTCCATGAAGTCCACCAGCGCGGCGTGGTTTTGATCGATGAAGCCCTTGCGCGCCGTCCACATAGCGAATTGAGAAACACCAATGGCGTCCGTGATGGAGAACAGAGGCCGCGCGATCTTCTTCAGCTCGGGGTCGAGCGCGAACGGCAGGACGGTGGGAATGAGATCGACCTTCTTTTCCGCCAGCATGGCACGCATGGCAGGAAACGGCGCCTCGACCACGGTGTAGTCGCGGTTTGGCTCGAGGCCATGCTTATGCAGCATCGCCTTCATGGCCACGTCAACGCCGCTGCCGGCCGCGTTGGTGGCGAGTACCTTGCCCTTGAGATCCTCTATCTTCTGGATTGGGCCGTCGGCCAGCACCTGGAAATCGTCGGCGCGATAGCCTGGGTAGCCGTCCTGAAACTCGTCGGCGACGACGCGCAGGTCGTCCATGCCGGCGTTCTCGATGGCGATCGGCAAGGTGGAATAAGCGAGATCGCCGATCTCCAGCTCGTTGTTGGCAGTCGCCGTGATCATCGGCGGCGTGCCCTGATAACGCACGGACTCAAATACGTAGGACTGGCCGAAATGTTTGGCGAGGTCCTTCTTCTCCAGCCAGATCGAGGCCCAGTTGGCGACCGGGGCCACCCATGCGCCGCGGATTTTGAGTGGGTCTGCATGCGCCGTGCCAGCAAGGCCCAGCGCCAGCAATCCGGCCCATGCAAATCGGATGGCGTGCATCGCTTTCTCCCTCTATCTCTCGGCTTGATGACGGAAATGTTGCCGTCAGATTATTTGTGAATCAGTTGGATCGTTTTCATGGTACGTCGCCCGGACTGAAATTTGCAATTGTCCCGATTGCCACAGCCAATGCGGGCGAAATCCGCTTTCTCGACGGGCGGTTCTGATGGACGGAAACACAAAACGACAATAAGTTCGTTTGAGAGGAAATTTCGATAAGTCGAACTTGGGGAGTGCAGCCTCATGAGCGCCGGGCAAGAGGCGATGAACGTCCATCTGGTCGGTAGCATTGGCCTCGACAATGTCGAGGAAGTCTTTCGCTCGGTTGGAAAGCTGCTGGGGCCCTATCTGCGCCGGGTGCCCGACGGCGAAGTCGGCGGCCGGCGGCTGTGGATCAGCTGGCAATACCCGCTGCTGCGCGCGAGCGCCTATTTGCGGCCCGATCCCTCTGGCGCGGTGCGCCCCACCAATCGGTTCCCGCTGCTCACACTGGCGGAAGGCGTCAAACCCGCGGACGTTCGTTTCGGTGAACTCGGCTATGCCCGCGAGGCGCGGGCCTCTTATCTGGACTTTGTCGCAGCGCGCGAGCGTGGCGAATTGCCCAAGGGCATTCGCTTTCAGGTTTGCCTACCGACGCCGTTTGCAGTGGTGAGCTCGGTCGTGGTGCCTGCCGTGCTGCCGGCGGTGGAAGCGGCCTACGAACGTGCAATGATCGGCGAGGTCGCGGCGCTCTGCCGGCATATCCCGCATCGCGATCTCTGCATCCAGTGGGATGTTTGCAACGAGATGGTTATGTGGGACGGCCAGCCGACCGACGCTGTTCCCGGCGACGAGCCGCATGAAAAGATTGTTGCCCGCATGCAGCGCCTGTGCGCCGCGGTCCCCGACGATGTCGAGCTTGGCTTGCATCTTTGCTACGGCGATTTTGGGGCCAAGCATTTCGTCGAGCCCAAGGATGCGGCCAAGATGGTCGAGTTCGCCAACGCGCTGGCGAATTCGATCAAGCGCCCTATCGCCTACATCCACATGCCGGTGCCGATCGAACGCAGCGATGACGCATTCCATCGGCCGCTTGGCGATCTGAAACTCAAGGACGGCACGCAGCTTTTCCTCGGCATCGTCCACGCCAAGGATGGCGTCGAAGGCGCCAAGGCGCGCATGGCCGCCGCGCGCCGCTACGCGCCGAAATTTGGCGTCGCCACCGAATGCGGTATGGCGCGCGCCCGTTCGGAAGAAACCGTGCGCGCGCTCCTGAAAATCCACGCCGACGTTTGCGCGGGCTCGTAGCTGCCATGGCCCGCGACATTTATCTGGTCGGCAGCGTACCGATGGCCAATGCCGCTGAGGTGTTTGAGAAGGTCAGCGCCGCGCTCGGCCCGCGCATCAAGCGGTTGCCTGACGGCGAGACCGGTGTACGCGGCGACTGGATCACCTGGCTCGAGCCGGTGTTCTCGAACCATCCGGCCTTCGTGAAATCGGGCGAGTATTTCCGCGTGCACGCCAGCGGCACGGGCCGCGAGCGTTACACGCTCAAGCCCGGAGTGCGGCCGGAGGACGTGCGCTTCGACAATCTGT
>JASHVC010000182.1 GCA_030039655.1 Xanthobacteraceae bacterium
ACCGCCGGCACTTACTATGTGTGCATCGAAGGCACCGGCGCGACCGAAGTCGGCGGCAAACGCTTTGAATGGGGCCACAACGATCTGTTCGTCGTGCCCAACTTCGTGTGGCGCCGCCACATCAATACCGGGAAGGATGATGCCATCATCTATTCAGTGTCCGACGCCGCACTGATGCGCAACATCGGCCAATACTACGCGCAAGGCCGCGACAGTAAGGGTAAGGTCACGGAGCTGGTGCTGCAGTAATCTTCAGCAGCGCTAAAAAATTCATCGGAGCGCGAGGATCCCGCGCTCCGATTTTTTTGTCGACCGTGCGAGTGCGCTTACTGCGGCTTGCCGCCGTGCTTCTTGCAGTCCGAACGGAATTTCTTGCGGTCTTTTCCGTGCAGACCCTTGGCGTCGGCTTGATCGGAACAGGCCTTGGAGATCGCCTTCTTGTCGGCATCGGCCTTGGGCGGCGTTCCAGCGGCCGGCGCTTGCGCGAAGGCGCTCCCCAAGCCGAGGCTGAAGGCCAAAAGTGCCGAGCAGATAACAGTCTTCATCGTCTCCTCCTTGTTTAACTTCATCGCCTAGTGTTCCGGCGGTTCGCCGATTTTATCGCCGCAGCCTGCACGTGTCGCCCAGTATTCCCAGGCGCGCCATGTTTCCGGCGAGCCGGGTTTGTAGCCCCTGCCGCGCGCCGCGATTTCGCCCTTGGACAGCGGCTTCGGCTTGCCGCCCATGCGCATGGCATTCATCTGCACGCGGGCATTGCGCGGCAGATAGACCGAAAGGCGCACCACCTCGATGATCGAGCGCGCCGCCGAGGCAAAGCCGTGACCGCGCATCAGCGCAACGCTTCCCTTGCCCAGGGCCTTGGCGAGGTCGCGGCCCTGCGCCATGTTTCGCACCAGCAAATCGGTGTCGCCGAATTTCTTGCGAATATCCCACACCGGCACCTTGCCGCCGATGAAACTGCCGGAATGGATCACCGGCTCAAGCGGCTTGCTGATCAGGCCGAACGGCAGCGTATCCTCGGCATGTGCATGCACCACCGCCATGATGTCCGGGCGCGCGGCGAAGATTCCCGCGTGGATGAAGCGCTCCAGATAGGGCTGCCGCTTATCCTTGACTGGCTCGCCCTCCTCGTCGAACTCGATCAGGTCGTGACGCTCGACCAGTTCGGGGGCGCGCGACCGCGACATGAAGAAACGCTTCGGATTGTCGGGATGGCGCACGCTGATGTGGCCATAGGCATCGACCACGTCTTCGTTCGACAGGATGCGATTGGCGATGACGAGATCACGCAGCAGATCTTCGAGTTGGCTCATGTCTGGTCCGTGCTGTTTGAGTACAAGAAGGAAGCAGTTCAGCCAAACGTCGGGACGAACAGATCGTCGACCTTAACGCCGCGGTCGGTGAGCCCGAGCGTCTGCTGATAGGTGATGAGCGCCTCGATGGTCCGGCGGAGCGGCTCAACGCCGTAGGGCCACGGGTCGCCGTTGAACACCTCCCAGATGTCGTCGATCTCCCGCATCAGGAACGGCGTCATGTAGCGCACAGCGCGCAGGTTAAACAGCTTCTGCAGCGCGATCTTCTTTGATTTCACGAATGCGTCGTACAGGCTCGTCGCCACGAACGGATAGCGTTCGTAGATGCTCTTCTTGATGGCGACGGTGTGCATGATCGGATAGATGCCCTTGCGCTTCCACAAATCCTTGTCGACCTCGACAAAGTTCGGAAACAGCCGGGCGATGTTGGAATCGGTCCTGATTTCTTCCGGCAGGCTGGTGCCGAGCGTTGCGTCGAGTTCGCCCGCGGCGAGCATCTGGCCGAGCGTCTTGCCGGATTGATTGTTCTCGATCGACATCTTCTTCAGGAGCGGCAGCACGGTCGGATGACCATGCGAGCCGGATTCGTTCATCGCACTCTGCACCCAGCGGACCTTGGTCAGGTCGACGCCGAATTCGTGATGCAGGATGCCGTTGATGAAGATGGCGGCCGTCATGGTGTAGAGCGGCACGCCGATGCGCTTGCCCTCGAGGTCCTTGGGCGTCTTGATGCCGGACTTCTTGTTGATGGCGATGAAGCCCATGCGAAAGGCGATGGACGGGAATACCGGAATGGCGACGAAGGAGCACTCGTTGCGGGTAAAGCGCTGCGTGAACTCAGAAAGCGAATATTCGGCGACATCGAATTCCTGACCGCCGGACATGCGATCGAAAATCGGCCGCGGCTGATCGATGGCGATGAAATTGAGATCGATGCCGTCGGGCTGCACCTCGCCCGTATAGAGCGGCTGCATCCGGTCGTAGAGGCCGCACGCAAACGAAAGCTGTAACTTCGCCATGGGCCGTCAGTCCTCCCGTGTTCTGATTGCGGCTTACGGTTAGCACGCCGCCTGCAGAGCAGGAAAGGCCGCCCAATGGCGATAGACGCATGGCCTCAATGCAATTCCTTGCGCAGAATTTTGCCGATATTGCTCTTAGGCAATTGGTCGCGAAATTCGATGATGCGCGGCACTTTGTAGTTGACCAATTTCTCGCGCAGAAACTTGCGAAGGCCTGCCGCATCGAGCGCCGCGTCACGCTTGACCACGAACAGCTTGACCGCCTCGCCGGTGTGTTCGTCGGGTACCCCGATGGCCGCCGCCTCGAGCACGCCCGGATTGGTCATCGCGATGTCCTCCACCTCGTTGGGGAAAACCTTGAAGCCGGAGACGATCACCATGTCCTTTTTGCGATCAAGAAGTTTCAAGAAGCCCTGCGCGTCGAAGGCGCCGATGTCGCCGGTGCGCAGCCAGCCGTCGGCGGTGAGCACACCTTTGGTTTCGTCGGGACGTTGCCAATAGCCCTGCATAACCTGCGGGCCGCGTACCCAAACCTCCCCTGCTTCGCCGGTTGCAAGGATTGCGCCATCATCATCGCGGATAGTCACCTCGGTCGAGGGCACCGGAAGGCCGACGGTCCCGATCCTTGGCTCCAGGATCGGATTGATACAGACCACCGGCGACGCCTCAGTCAGACCGTAACCTTCGACCAGCGCACTGCCGGTGATGTCGCGCCAGCGGCGGGCGACTTCGCTCTGCACGGCCGCGCCGCCGCCGATGGTCACGCGCAGTGTGCTGAAGTCAAGGGTGGCAAAGCTCGGATGATGGATCAGCGCATTGAACAGCGTGTTGACGCCGGAGGTGGCCGTAATGCCAGCGCCACGCATTGTACGAATGAGGCGGCGCAAGTCGCGCGGATCGGGAATGAGGATATTCATGCCGCCGAAGCGCGCAAAAACCAACAGGTTCGCCGTAAGCGAGAAGATGTGGTACAGCGGCAGCGGCGTCAGCACCCGCTCGTGGTCGAGCTTCAGCCCCGAACCGATCCAGGAGCAACATTGCAGCGTGTTGGCGATCATATTGCGATGGCTAAGCATCGCGCCTTTGGCCACGCCCGTCGTTCCGCCGGTGTATTGCAGCAGCGCCAGACCCGTCGCTGGCGGCGTGGCATCCACGTAACGCTTGCCTGGTTTGCGATTGCAAGCGTCCTGCAGCATCGTGAATGTTTTGAAACGCCAAGCGGGCACCGCGTGCCGCAGATATGAGTTCGCAAAATTGAAGGCCCAGCGTTTGAGCATGGGCACGAAATCACCGAGCCGGGCGACCACGACATGGCGCACCTGCGTCTCGGCGATGATCGTTTCCAGCTTGTGCGCAAAATTCTCTAGGATCACGATGACCACAGCGCCGGAATCAGCGAGCTGCTGTTTCAATTCGCGCGCCGTGTAGAGCGGATTGAAATTGACGACCGTCAGGCCCCCACGCAGCGCGCCGAGGAAAGTCACCGGATAAGCGAGCATGTTCGGCAGCATGAGGGCGACGCGGTCGCCAGGCTGGCACTTCACCTCTTCGACCAGGAACGCCGCGAAATCGCGACTGTCGCGCTCCCACTCGGCGTAGGTCATCCGCGCGCTCAGGCATTCGAACGCGGGCCGTTCGGCGTAATTCTGGCAGGCTTCGAGCAAGAGCGCGTGCAGCGACGGATACGAGTCTGCGTCGATGCTCGCCGGCACACCCGCCGGATATGAGGACAGCCAGACGGGATCAGCCGCAGCCGGCGCCAGAGCTCTCTCCGCCTGCTGCTTCATAGTTTGTGGTCCCTGTCGCTCAGTCCGGCTTCCTTCACGCCGGGGCAAATGCCCAACAACGTATACACTCGCCGCGTAAATATCTGGCAAAACAAGCCGCATTCCCTTTCGATT
>JASHVC010000183.1 GCA_030039655.1 Xanthobacteraceae bacterium
ATCGAGTTCATCGACAAAGATGTCGATCACCCGAACCGGGTTGTCCTCGCTAATCCAGTCCTGCAGGCACTCGGGAAATAGCGTCGCCTGCCCACGATCGATCCCCTCAACAAAGCGCTTCATACAATCCTCCACAGCAGCAGAATCACTGTGCGGAGTGAATCACAGGCCACGCGTTTTTACACAACCAGGGTCAAAAGGCGAAGTGGCGACAGTCCGATTGGATGTCGGCTTTTCCCCTGATCGCGACCGGCAAAGCGGACACGCTTTGGTTTCGATTGGTCCAATAGGGAACGTGCGAGCTTGAAATGAGCCGTGGGCCAGGCTTTAAAAGCTCCTCGCTGCCACAATTTAAAAAGGTTTGCACTCTCTGGACCTTAGCTGCGAAAAGTGCGATTCAAGGTGGCGTGCCACAATTGCGGCGCCTCGGCATCAAACAAAGCGCGGAAAAAAACTTTCGCCGGATCAGGGCGATGCGACTCGGTTGCCGGATTTTCTTGAATGCGCGTCGCGCGTCGAACTAAAAGAGATCAGCTCGCTCTCTTACAAGGACGTCGGCCGGTGATCCCGTCTGGCGGAGCGGGTTGCGGTGCCTGCGGGCAGGGGCTCGTCACCTTTGCTCCCGGGCGGCATCGGACATCATGCCTGCCGGCACCATGACCGGCACGCGAGGTGCTCGCTGTAACCGGGGCCGACGCCGGCGGGATACCCCCGCCATCTATCGGCGTTGCGCTCCGCGAAGCCTGGTCCGAAGCTGAGTCCTCGGGATGCGTGAGTCCCTTGGACAAGAGTCGCGGTGGAACGCCGGAAGGCGTGCGCGCTTTGCAAGGCGCGCGCCGCGCGAAAGCGCGGAGGTTACGGAACAGCGTCTTACGGCGTTCCGCTTCCTTTTTCTTCGTAGCCCGGGTGGAGCGCAGCGAAACCCGGGAGCGGCGAGCGAGCTGGATATACGATCCCGGATTTCGCTTCGCTCCATCCAGGCTACGACTTTTCAGACCCGATTGTGATGAAGCCGGTTACCACCGCCGGATTTATCTGACGAAGATCAGGTTCTGAAGCGGGCTTACCTGGACTGGCGTACTCATAACTCGGGCGCGCATGCGCCGCGAGAACGGGATTTCTTTGCTTAACCCTCCTTTTGGGGAGGGTCGCGGCCAATAGCCGGGGGTGAGACATGCTCCGTAAGCCGGTTTCGCTGGCCGCCGATCCGCGTTACATTACGAGCGAGAACGATTTGCCTCCTTCAGGCCTCCGGAGGAACTGCCGTGAATATCGAAGTCCGCCAAGTTGAGCGCAACGCCAAGACGAAACTCCAGATCATCGACTGCGACATTCATCCCAAAGCCGCGCTCGAAGATTATCGTCCTTACTTGAGCAACCGCTGGTGGGATTACGCACAAACCTACGGGGCGCGCTCGCATCACGGCTACGTCAAGGGTTTTCCGTATCCGAAGGGACAGCCGCTCGCTTCGCGCCGCGACTCTTGGCCGCCGGACGGCGGTTTGCCGGCGAGCAATTACGAGTTCATGCGCGCGCAGCACCTCGATCTCTACGGCATCGAATATGGCGTGATGAATCCGCTGTCACCGTCGGGGCAGGGCGAGCAGAACGACGAATTCAGCGCTGCCTTGGCGTTCGCCGCCAATGAGTTCCAGCTCAATCATTGGAACGCGATCGACCCGCGGCTGAAAGCGTCGCTCATCGTGCCTTATGAGGATCCGGACGCTTCGCGCGCGGAGATTCGCCGCCGTGCCGGCGACCGGCGCTTCGCCCATGTGCTGATGCTCACTCGCACCGCAGAACTGATGGGCCGCCGGCGCTATTGGCCGATCTACGAAGCGGCTTGCGAAGCCGGCTTGCCGGTCGGCGTGCACGTCTTCGGCTATAGCGGCCGCGCGGTCAGCAACACCGGCTGGCCGTCGTTCTACGTCGAGGAGATGACTGAGCACGCCAGCGCCTGCCAGGCGCAGGTCACCAGCCTGATCATGGAGGGCGTGTTCGAGAATTTCCCGCAGCTGAAATTCGTCTTCATCGAAGGCGGCTTCGGCTGGATTCCCTCCCTCGGCCATCGCCTCGATCGCAACTGGCACCGTATGCGTTCGAGCCTGCCGCACGTGAAGCGGCCGCCGTCCGAGTATTTACGCGAGCATTTCTGGGTGACGACCCAGCCGATGGAAGAGCCGGACAATCCGGCGCATCTCATCGAGATCATGGAGTCGATCGGTTTCGACCGCATCCTGTTCTCGTCCGATTACCCGCATTGGGATTTCGACGATCCGTTCGTCGCCGTGCCGCAAAACCTGAGCGAAGAACGCCGCAAGCAGATTTATTCCGGCAATGCCCGCGCGCTTTACGGGTTTGCCTGAGGGGAGAGCGTTTTTGGGGCTGGTATTTCCTGCCCCCTAACCCCAAATGTAGCGGCGTCTTCTGCGGAAATATCCCAAGCCCTTGCGCTCATCGGCTGGTATTGATACCGGGCGCGGGTGTATCACCGGTACGCATCCGCCATCCGGTGAGGAGCGAGGTATGTCGGTTCCCCATAGTGCCAAGGAAACGACCAGGGAAACGGACGAAGGTCTGTTCACCGTCCCGCTCGCCGACAGCGACCCCGAAATCGCGGCAGCCATCGTCGGCGAGCTTGGCCGCCAGCGCGACGATATCGAGCTAATTGCCTCGGAAAACTACGTCAGCCGTGCCGTGCTCGAGGCGCAGGGCTCGGTGCTCACCAACAAATATGCCGAGGGCTTGCCAGGACGGCGCTATTATGGCGGCTGTCAATTCGTCGACGTTGCCGAGCGCGTGGCGATCGAGCGGGTCACCAAGCTGTTCGGCTGTGCTTTTGCAAATGTGCAGCCGCACTCCGGCGCCTCGGCCAATGCCGAAGTCTTCATGGCGCTGATGCAGCCCGGCGACACCTTCATGGGGCTCAATCTCGCGGCTGGCGGCCATCTCACTCACGGCCTGGCGGCAAACCTGTCCGGCCGCTGGTTTAAGGTCGTGCCTTATGGAGTGCGTCGCGACGATCACCTGATCGACATGCAGGAGGTCGAGCGGCTGGCGAAGGAGCACCGGCCCAAAGTGATCATCGCCGGGGGCTCCGCCTATCCGCGCATCATCGATTTCCGCCGTTTCCGCGAGATCGCCGACGAGGTCGACGCCTATCTGATGGTGGATATGGCGCATTTCGCCGGCCTCGTGGCGGGCGGCGTGCATCCAAGCCCGTTCCCTCATGCGCATGTGGT
>JASHVC010000184.1 GCA_030039655.1 Xanthobacteraceae bacterium
GACCGCGAAGCCGGACACCGCGCGCGATGTGCGACAGCCTAGTCCGCTGGACGACCTTGGCACCTCACCGCCGCGCGCGGCGGAAACGCGGCAGCCGACTGCGGGAAAAATGCTGTACGACAGTCTCGAGCAGGAGATGGCGAGCTTGTTGGGCCGCCCGACCGGCAAGAACTGACACAACGCTAATCCAAAAAATCTTGTACCAATCTATTGAGGCCGCCTCGCTCAAGCGATGGCGGCCTCAATAGCGAATGGGGCTGCTTACCTCACTTGCGATTTAACTCCAGACTTGGCGCGCCACTTCAACCACCCGTTCGAGCTTGCGTCGCTGATCATCCGGGCTGAGCAAATTACCGACCACGTCCGACGCGAACCCGCATTGGGGCGATATGGCGAGCTGATCAAGCGGGAGAAATTTGGAAGCATCGTCGATACGCCGCCTGAGCGCATCGGCCGTTTCCAGTTCTGGGCCTTTGGTGCTGACCAACCCGAGCACGACCACCCTCCCCTTCGGCACGAAACGCAGCGGCTCGAAGCTGCCGGCGCGCGGCGTGTCGTATTCGAGCAGAAACCGGTCGTGCGGCAGCTCGTTGAACAGCCGCTCGGCGATGGCGTCGTAGGCGCCCTCTCGATGCCACATGCTTCGCTGATTGCCGCGGCAAAGATGGATGCCGAAGGTCACGCCGGGGAAATTGGCAATCACCGCCGCTTCCGCCCTGAGCGAACGGGAAAAATTCTGCATCGGGTCTTCGCCGCGCTTGCGCATTTGTTCCATCGACGGCGGATCGATGTAGGCGGTGAAACCCGGCGCATCGATGTGAACGTAACGGCAGCCGGCCGCGACGAGGCTCGACACGATCTGCCGCTCAATCGCCACCACATCTGACAGGAAATCGTCCATATCGCGATAAACCGCCTTCGAGCTCTCGTGTTCGAAGCGCTGCGAAATGCGGTCCGGGCCGATGAGCGACACTTTCGCTGGCTTCTTCGCCACACCACTCACGAAGCGGTATTCGTCGAGCGGGATGTTGTGCGCAAGCTTGAGCCGCTCCTTTGCGGGACGGCGATGGGAGACGGCCGTGCCGGCATGTTGCAGCGTCGGGATTTCCCAGCGCTGGCCCGGCGCGGAGCCCTCGACGCGCCGCTCGTAGACCTTCACCGTCGATCGGCTCGCATCGTAGCCCTCGACAGAAGCGCCAAAGCTGTCCTGAAAATTCAGCCGTCGCATTTCGCCGTCGGTGACCACATCGAGGCCGGCATCCTCTTGCAGCCGCACGGCCTCGCGCACCGCCTCATCTTCGATTGCACTCAGCGCGGCGGCGCTGATCGCGCCATCATCGAAGCGCGCCCGGGCCTCCTTCAAACCAGCGGGTCGCAGCAGGCTCCCGACCACGTCGGTGCGGATTTTTATGAGGTCAGCCTTGCTGCGGGCATCGGCCGCGGAAACAGCGCTCATGTTTGCTTACCACTCCACGTTCTTCGCGTGGAGTGTGCCCGAGGCTCTAATGTCCAGCAAGTTGACCCTCCGCAGCATTGCGCACCGGCGCATGCAGCGACGTCAGAGCTGCGCCAGTTCGCCTAGAGACTGACGTAGCCGGTATCGCGCAGAAGCTCGGACTCGACCGGGATGTGCAGACTGTCATGAACGGCGTTGTAGAACTTCCAAAAGCCGACCACGCAAGCGAGTTCAACAATCTGCGGCGGCGTCAGGTGCTTCTTGAGCCGTTGTAGAAGCTCGTCGGGGACTGACGTGGGATCCGCCGAAGCGGCGCGAACGTAGTCGAAGCACGCGCGCTCCATTTCGTCCTTCGGCTCGTAGGCGCCCGTAATTATGTCCTGCAGCTCTTCCTCGCTGAGGCCCCAGCCTTCGAAACCCGCTTCTGGCGGTTTCTTCAGCATCGAGCAACTGTGCGCGGTGCAATAGGCGCAGCCGTTAGTGGCGCACGCCACGGCCGCCAGCTTGCGCTTGAGCAGCTGATCCAGCGTCGACGTCGGATCGCGCATCACGTTGCTGTTGAGCTTCCACAACGTCTCGGCGATTTCCGGCCGGTAGGCGTAGAGCTTGAGCGCGTTCGGCAGGAAGCCCATCCGCTTCTTGTACGGCTCGAGCACAGGTTTGAGTCGCGGATCGAAATTCTCCTCCTTCATGTACAGGATGAAGGGCTCGCCTTCGACCAGCACTTTAGGTTTGGGCGGGGTGATGGCGTCCATCGCTTTGGCTCCTTCAAAGATAGTCGGAAAGTTTGACCTTGCCCCAATTCTTCGGCCAGGCGCGCTCGAAATCAGCCGGATTGTGCCGCGATTTCGCCGTGGCATCGATGCCCATCTTGCCGACGATGCGCCACGGATCTTGGCCCTGCAGCGGCCGCGCCGACGGGTCATAGGGCGAGCCGCGGGTCGCCGGCACCATGATCACGTCGCGTGCCGGATCGCACCGCGTGGCGATCGCATGATAAACCTCGCGGGCGTCGTCGATGTTGGTGTCGGGGCTGACCGCCACCACCAGCTTGGTGTTGAGCCAGGGCGCGCCCATGGCCGTCATCAGCGCATCGTTGACGAAGCCCTCACGTGGATAATTGAACTGCAGGATGCAGGACAAAGCCGCACCCCAGGTCGGGAAGCGCACGTCCTTCACCTCTAGTCCGATCTCGCTCAGCCGGTTGAACAGCACCGCCTCGTGGCATAGCCGCGGCAGCGTCTGGTGGTCGGTATCGGGGCAGGCCTGATGATTACGATAGATCGGCCGGTCGGCGCGCATGGTGATCGCCGTGATTTCAACCTCGGGCAGCTCCTCGTAATGCGGCAAACGATACATGCTGGGCGAAGTCACTTCGCCAACGCGGAATTTGCCGTTGAGCTTGATCTTGCCCTCCACCACGATCTCGGCCTCCGCCGGCACCGTGAGGTCGAGCGTCTCGCATGGCACCATCTCGACGTCGCGGTCCATGATGGTGCCGACCATTTCCATCTCGCCCCAGGCGTCCATGTGCAGCCCGGAGAAGTTGGCCATGATCTCGTAGGCCGGTGGCACACCGAACACGAACGCGATCGGCATCTCGTCCATACCCATGTCGCGGTACTTGCGCATGATGACATGAGAGTGCGGCGTGACGAAGCTGATGAGTCCGCGCCGCGCGCCGACCGCATGGGTACCTGCGTGGCAGGAATTGTAGAAGCCGGTCTGGGGATCCTTCAGGATATTCATCGCTGTCACGTAGGGCGTCGTGTCTTTCTCCTTGTGCAGGGGAATTGGCAACGCGCTCCAATCCGCATCCTTGCCGAGTTTCTTGACCTCCTTCACCGGTCCGGTTTTGACGTTCTTGAAGCCGCGCGGCGGCTGGCGCAGGCGGAACGCCAGCGTGCGCAAGAATTGCTCGGGCTCGACGCCGAGAGCGCGCGCCTGGGAGC
>JASHVC010000185.1 GCA_030039655.1 Xanthobacteraceae bacterium
TGACCACCGGCACCGAGACGCTGACTGGCGCCAACACCTACACCGGCGCCACCACGATCAACGGCGGCACGCTGGCGCTGACTGGCACTGGCTCGATCTCCGCATCAAATGGCGTCGCCGATGGCGGCATCTTTGACATCTCCGGCCTGACCAATGGCGGGACCTCGATCACGACGCTGTCGGGCGCCGGCGGTGTCGCGCTGGGCTCGAACACGCTGACGCTGTCGAGTGCCAGCGGCACCTACTCGGGCGCGATCGGCGGCAGCGGCGGCCTGACGGTCGATGGCGTAGCTTTCACCGCGGACAATACCAGCAACAACTTCGGTGGGATTCTCACACTCAATACGACCGGCAACGTGAGCATCGTGAATTCGGCGCTGATGCTCGGCACTTCCTCGGTTGGTGGTACGCTGTCGCTGACGGCGACGACCGGCAACCTGACGCAGTCGGGCTCGACGGCGCTGACAGTTGGCGGCACTTCGTCGTTCACCACCTCGGCCAGTAACGCGACGATCACGCTCACCAACGCCAACATGCTGACGGGGGCGGTGTCGATCAACACCAGCGGCACGAGCGGCGATGCGGCGCTGACCAACGACCTGGCGGGCGGGCTGGTTTTGGGCGCCTCAAACGTCGGCGGCAATCTGACGGTGGTGAGCACGCTCGGCAACCTGTCGCAGTCGGGCTCGACGGTGCTAACGGTTGGCGGCACTTCGTCGTTCACCACCTCGGCCAGTAACGCGACGATCACGCTCGCCAACGCCAACATGCTGACCGGGGCGGTGTCGCTCAACACCAGCGGTTCGAGCGGCGACGCGGCGCTGACCAACGACCTGGCGGGCGGGCTGGTTTTGGGCGCCTCAAACGTCGGCGGCAATCTGACGGTGGTGAGCACGCTCGGCAACCTCACGCAGAGCGGCGTTCTGACGGTTGGCGGTACGCTAAGCCTGACCGACACCGGCACGGTCACGCAGAGCGCAGCGATCCACGCGGCCAAGCTAGAGTTGCAGGGCAGCGGCGGTGCCTACACGCTGACCAACACGTCCAATAGCGTCGGTTCGCTGGCGGCGAACACTGGCGCGCTCAGCTTCACCGACAATTCGGCGCTGACGATCGGCACCATCGGTTCGACGTCCGGCATCACGGCGACCGGCAATGTCACGCTAACCACCGACTCGATCATCGTCAGTAGCCCGATCGAAGCGTCTGGCCAGATCGTGACGATCCAACCCTATACGGCAAGCCGACCGATCGCTGTCGGGGGTACATCAGACCCGAGCGCGGGTAACGACCTTTATCTGAGCACGACGAATCTGAACACCATCACGGCGTCGGCACTGCAGGTGGGCAACACTCTCGACACCGGGCTGTTGACGGTGAACGCGGTGCTTAACCCTTCGGGTGCCTTGCAGAATGTCGACAATCTGACGCTGGTTGCGGGTTCGGGCGGCATCTCGATCGCCAATGCTATCACCATACCAACGTCCGGCACGTTAGCGCTCAACAGCAGCGGCACGGTGACCCAGAGTGCGGCGATCACCGCAACCAACCTTCTGCTCAACGGCAGCGGCGGCAGCTACACGCTGACCAACCCCTCAAATAGCGTCGGCACGTTGGCCGCCAATACCGGCAGCGTCGATTTCAATAATAAGGGCAATCTGATCGTCGGATCCGTCGGCGGCACCAACGGGGTCACCGGCAACGGACCGATCACGCTGAGTGCCAGCGGAAACCTCACCCTCGATTCCACGGGCGGCATCAGTGGCGTCACCAGCAGCGGACCAATCACGCTGACCGCGGGCGGAACCCTCATCATCGATTCCGGCGATTCGGTAAGCAGTACGGGCAGCAACGTCGTGCTGTCGGCGACCGATTTCATCAATAATGGCGGCAGCAGCGCCGTAACCGCCGCGGGGGTCTGGCTGATTTATTCCAATAGTCCGGCAAATGATACCTTCGACGGTCTCGCGAGCAACAGCGTCATCTGGAACACCGCTTATCCGACACCGGTTTCGGCCTCCGCGGGCGACAGCTATGTTTTCGCGGTTTCGCCGACCGTCCTCAACGCGCCCCCCACCTCCAGCGGAGGCAGCGCCAGCGCGACCACCATCACTTTCCAGCTGGGGGCTGCACTGGCCCCTCCGCTTACGACCGGTACGTTGGGCTCTTTGGACAGGATATTTGACATACCGGCCCCCACCGAAACCCACTTCATTCAGAACGAGGTGTTGGTGCAGGTCAGCTGCGATACGCCACAGCAAGCGATCGATGCAGTTGCGCACGACATGCACTTGTCCATCATTGCGTCGAAATGCATGGACCAGTCACATAAGATGGTGTTGCGTCTGCATATCGACAGCGGCCACAGCGTTGCCGACGTGATCCGGGCGCTGGAACGCTTCCAGATCATCGCGGTGGCGCAGCCGAACTACGGATATCAGGCGCAGCCGGATGCCCAGCAGCAGCCCGATCGGGCCGTCCAGACCGAGGCAAACACCGCCATCCAATACGCACTCGCCAAGCTCGATCTAACCGCCATCCATCAGATCGCGACTGGCGTTGGCGTCAAGATCGCGGTGATCGATTCGCAAATCGACGTGAAGAATCCGGAACTTGCCGGGGACATTGCTGGGCAATTCGACGCGGTCGGCGCGGTGGAGCCTCCCGATGTGCACGGCACCGAAATGGCCGGTGTGATCGCGGCGCATGACCGGCTGACGGGGGTCGCGCCCGGAGCGCAGATCTATGCCATTCACGCCTTTTCGCGCTCCGGCGATACGTTCGGCAGTTCGACCTTCAATATCGTCAATGCCCTTGATTGGGCGATCGGTCAGGGCGTCCGTGTGATCAACATGAGTTTCACGGGACCACGCGATCCGTCGATCGACCGCGCGCTCCAGATCGCGCACGACAAGGGGATTGTATTGGTCGCGGCGGCCGGCAATTCCGGGCCGGATTCGCCGCCTCTCTATCCCGGCGCCGATCCCAATGTGATCGCGGTCACGGCGACCGACAGCAACGACATGATATTTTCCGGAGCAAACCGCGGAAACTATATCTCTGTGGCCGCGCCCGGAGTCGACATTGCCGTTCCAGCGCCGCAAGCCACTTATCAGTTGACCACTGGCACCTCGGTCGCGGCCGCTGAAATAAGTGGCGTCGTGGCGCTGCTTCTACAGCGCAACCCAGCTCTTACGCCCAACGATGTTCGCAGTATCCTGACTTCAACTGCCAAACATCCAGCGGACCAGGAACACAATGACACCTACGGCTGGGGCCTGATCGACCTCGCCAAAGCGATCCAGGCCGCCACCGAAGTGAAGCCGGCCCCTACGCAGTAAGATAGGCGATAGCGGCTTCGACGAAGCCATAAGCTGCTGCTATTTTTCCTCCAGCGCGTTGAGCGGTTCCCAGCCCGGATCGGGCGGATGGCTCACAAGTTCGGTGGCCCGCTCTAAGAACTGCGCCGACGGGCGATCCGCGCTTGCCGAGCGCGCGAAATGTTCGGCGGCGCCAGCAAAGTCGCGCCCGCGCCAGCACGCGAGACCTTGGGCATAGGCTTCGGAGCACGACAGCTGCTGCGCTGTGGCCTCGCCTGCCGCGGCCAAAGGCTCGTAAATCTTGGTCGCACCAGCGCGGCCTTTGACGCGAATTGTGTCGAGCTCACGCCAGACGAACGCGGCGCTGGTAAGCGCCATGGTCGCTTCCGAGGCAATGACAGTGGTGCCGAAAAACTTGTTGGCACCTTCCAGCCGAGAGGCAACGTTCACCATGTCGCCCATCACCGTGTAGTTGAAACGCCGACGCGAACCAATGTTGCCGACCAGCGCCTCGCCCGAGTTCAGCCCGATGCGTTGTCGCAGAATGTGCCCCTGGAACGCCGCCGCGGTTCGGTCGAGTTCACCAAGCCGCGCAGCACATCTCAGAGCAGCGCGTACCGCGTTGGCGGCGTGATTTGGATCGTCGAGCGGCGCACCGAATACCGCCACGATTGCATCGCCGATATATTTGTCGACGAAGCCGCCACAGTCCTCGATGATATCCGTCATGGCCGAAAAATACTGGTTCATGGCGGCTACGAGCTCGCTGGGCGTCATGCTCTCCGAGAATGAGGAAAAATTCGCTATATCCGAAAAGTACAAAGTAACATTACGCATCTCGCCGACCAACGCGGGCGGCTTGTTTGATGCCATCATCTTTTCGATCACAGCGGGCGCAAGATAATAGGCGAAGCTCTGGCGCAGCAGCCGTTTGTTCCGATCGGCAACGACAAAGCGGTAGCCGATTGTGGCGCCAAGCGCGGCAAGCCCAGCCGCAAGAGGTTGAATCAACGGCAGCGCCAGCGCATCCCGAAATGCCATTGTCGCGCTGGCGGTCCACGCCGCCGCAATACCGAGATAGGCGAGCGCCGCCACGATTGGGCTAAGCACCAGCGCGGCCGCTGCTGTCAGCGCCGCCAGGATGAACGAAATGACGGCGGTGCCGCCGCGGCCGACCTCACTAAGCGCGTCGCCGCGGAGTAAATTGTTCACTGCCGTGGCGTGGACATAGACGCCCGGGATAGCGTCACGGGTAAACTTCTGGCCACCCACGGGCGCGGGCAATACGCAACGTATCGCGGCCGGAGCTTCGGGCGCGGTCGCAAAGCGCTTGGAGGTGATCTTGCGATCTTCGACGTCCAATACCGTGCCGAACAGCACCACCTTGCCGTCGAAATAACGATGGAAGAAGTCCTTGTCGCCCTTTTCGGCGCAAGCATTCAGGTCTGCAAATGAAAAGGTCGGAATGTCGCCGGAGCCGCCGGCGAAGTTGAGAGTGATCGTGTTCGGCACCAGACCTGAATTTGGCTGCTTTGCCGGCATTGCCGGCGGGTCACTCGCACGAGCCGCAAGCTCCGCCGCCATCGAAGCCGTCGGCTGGCCATCGACCACAAAGCTGAGTGGGATACGCCTGATCACTTCGTCCGGGTCGGTGTAGACGTTGAGGGGTCGAATATTGCGTCCGAAACCAACGGCAGCGCGTTGACCGGGCGACGGCAACAGCGACCGGTCTTCATTTTGAGTCTGCCCGAGAACGACTTTGCCGGCGCGAGCACCGAGCGCGAGTGCCCGAAGATAGTCGCGGTCGAACCCGTGCACCCGCGCTCCCAAGGTTTCGTCGCCGAACGGCACTGCGGCCTGTTCGATGGAGATCGGGAACACGATGTCGAATCCCACGACCTTGGCCCCACCGTCGATCACCGCTGTCAGGACCTGGCCAATCTCCGGGGTCCAAGTGACGCTCGGCGTGCCTTCGAATGGCGGGGTGCGGAAGGTCTCCTCATCGAGCGCGACCACGATCGCACGCGAAGAGGCCGACGGGTAGGCATTACCAAAAACCCGCCAACGTAGCGCGGTCAGGAAGTCGATCGACAGACCGCGCACAGCGTCGAGCGCTGGCGAGGCCGCAACAAGCCCAGCCACAAGCGCGATGAGAAGGGCTGTAAGCGCGGCGCGCTGGCGAACCGGATCTCTCAACAAGCGGCGATCGTGTTAGGATTGGAAGCGCAGCAGGCGACTGACGACGGACGCTTGTCCAGATTTGGCGTTGGCATCGACCTTAAAGGTAACTCTCCGATCCCCGATGGTGGCCCTATAGGTCGCGCCGGGCGTGAGGCGCTTGCCCGATTTAGCCATATCGTAAAAGCCTCCGTTTGCGAGGCGTTCATCAATCTTGAACTCTAACCGCTCGCCAGATCGGTCAATTCGCTCGATCACGAGCTCGTGGCTTTCGCCGGGATTAAGCCTAGGAATTTCAATCATAGCTGTCCGCGCGTAAAGCGTTGTTTCATGGGGCGCACTCTGCAGCCGGAACGCGGTGGCGGCGGTCTCACTCGCCTGCTGTGACGGGAGCTCCACCTTACCGCCATCGCAGGCGACCTTGGTACGGACAATCTTGCCCCCGTCCACGTCGCTGTGATCGGTACCAACGGTCACTGTGCCGCCAGTGATGGTCTCATGTTCGCAGGATTTCAAATAGCTGAGAACAAGAACATCACCGGGCCGGAGCTTGATGACCTGGCCGGTGCCGACGTAGTCCATGAACTCCACATCCGCAGTGGTGCTTTTCACATCCTCGACTAGAGCGGTGGGAATGAGTGGCGCCGGGGCGCGTCCCCACGCCTGAGTGGCGACAATGACACCTGCGGCCAGCGCTGCGCTTCCAAGAATTTTGGCCACCATCGAATGATCTCCCGAGATTCGGATACCCTGTCTCATTCATTGTAACAGGCTGAGGAAGAACTTGCACCCCATCCGCACCCACAAGCCATGACATAGAAGCCCCCACGGCGTCGTCAGCGTTGCAGGACGCCGACAACGCGGTTGGCAAAACTCAGCCGCTCAGACATTACCTTGATGATATAGCCTAACAACGCCAGCGCCGCCGCCGGATGCTCGACCTTGAGCCGCTCATAGGCGTTGAGATCAAGCGCATAGAGAACGCCAGGCGTTTCCGCCCGGATCGTCGCGCTACGCGGCTGGCCGGAGATCAGGCCCATCTCGCCAACCGTGGTATGCGAGCGGAGGCTGCGGACCCGAATTTGATGGTCGCCGGAGCCTACGAGAATGCCGACGCGGCCATCGAGGATGAAGTGCAAAGCGTCCGCCGGGTCGCCCTGCCGGGCAATAATATCGCCGGGAGCGACCTCCATGCGCACGCATTGCTTCGCCAGAAAATCGGCGTGCTCGCCATTGCCGAAGGCTTCGGTCAGCCACTCATGCAGCGATTTGGCTTCGCCGCGGGCGCGTTGTGCTGACTCGATGATGGCGTCCTCGCAGATTTCCAGCGCCTGATCGAGGTCCGGCAGCAGCAGGATGTCGTCCGTAAGAAAGCCGATAGCACGGAAGGGTCTGCCGAGCTCGGGGGTAAGATTCACCAGCACCAGGCGTGCACCACGCTCGTCGGCCGCGCGCTTGATCTGAGTGAAGCTGTGCGTAGCCGAAGAGTCGACGCCGTTCACGAGACGAAAGTCGAACACGAGGAAACGACATTCCGGCAGGCTCACCAGCAACGACTTGATGTGCTCGTGGAGCCCATTGGCAGAGCCGAAAAACAAGTAGCTGTGGAGGGCCATGACCTGGATTTGGGCCCCGTTTTTCGCCAACACCGCCAGCTCTTCCGGGGAGCGGTCGAGAGAACTGCGAATTTCCGAGCCGTCGAAGCTATATTTGATCGCATTCACCCGGCTGGCGCTGAGCGCAAACGTGGCGCAGCCGATAACCACGCCTGACAGCACGCCGGCGATAAAGCCCCATTCGACGATGATGACGGCGATTGCCAGCAGCGACAGGTATTCGGGAATAGACAGGCGGAACGCTGAGGTGATGAGCCATTGGTAGATCAGCATCCCGCCCAAATAGAGCAGCAGGCCGCCAAGCACATACTTTGGCACGTAGCCGAGCAGCGCCGGATCGACGGTGAGAACGAACGCGCATAGAGCGGCGACCACAATGCCAGACAGGCGGCCGCGCGCGCCGATCGAATGATTGAGCAATGTGCGGCTCAGCGAAATACAGCTCGTATAGCCGCCGAAGACCGCCGAACACAGATTCGCGAGCCCCAGCGTATTCAGTTCACGGTTGAGGTTGGCCTCCTGATGGGTCGCGTATTCGATGCCGGTTATGTTGAGAAGGGTGCTGATCGCGGTGACGAACATTACGGCGATCAAATCGCCGGTCAGCGCCGGCAATTGCTGCCATGGGAAAAGATCAAGCTCGTCACTGTGCCACGGCAGGTCGAGCACGTTCCGGGCCACGATCTTGAACATCCACCCGGTGGCCTCGGCGTCGTTTATCGAGGCCCCGGTTGCGGCAATCACCGCATAGGCGACTGCAGCGCAAATCAGCAGCACCGCCGGCGCCACCGCTGCGTTAGCAGCGCGCCGAAGTGTCAGAAAAAGCAGGATGCCGACAGCCGCGGCCGCGCCGAGCTTAGTCACGTTGGCGAGAAGCAGAAATTCCGTAGCATCGGCAAGCGCCAACGGATGATCAATGACAACACGGCATGCGCCTGAGATAACGAGCACGCCGGTTGCGCCGAGAAAGCCGCCGATAACCGGATAAGGCACGAAGCGGATCGCTCGGCCGCCGCGGGCCAAGCCCAATCCACACAGCATTAGCCCGGTGAGCGCGCTGCTCATCGGCATCACGATCAGGGCCGCCACCAGCAGCCTGTCGCTGGCTCCAGCTGCTGCTAAGACCTGGGTCACGGAAGCGACCAGCGCGGCAGTCACCGCCGATGTCGAACTGTCCGGCCCGGCAATGCTGTACGGCAGCGTGCTGCCGAGGGCGACCACGAGCGCGGCGACCGATGATGCGATGAAGCTCGCGGCAATGCCGTAGGCGAGCCACGGCGCCAACGGCCCGCTGAAAATCAGGGCCGCGAAGGACAACCCGAACGCCAGCGAAAGGACGCCGCAAACTGCGCCGGCTAACAGGTCGTGCCCCGCCGCGCTGATGCTTTCCGCCAACAGTTTTCGATCGCCCGTCAGCGCACTGAAAGCCATTGCGCGAAGTCCTCAACGCTTGCGAGCCGTCCCCGACGATCATAGGCGGGCGCCACGGGCGTGACCACTCTTTCGCGAAAGGCCGCAGCACCCTTCCCTTCGGGATCCAGCCATGAGGTGGAACCCTGAAAGCCGTTCCGGCGCCATCACTGAAAATGCGATAGCGCCCGATCCACCGCCCACTTAAGGGCCGCTTCGATAAACCACCGGCAACAGCTATTGGTCAACTCCGCCAATCGCTTGCCGCGCACTTTTGCTTTTACAGGCGGGCTTTCAGATTGATCGCCTCGTTTGCCGCTCCCACGACGCGCGGGTGGCGGCAAACAATGGGATGCAGGCTCCAAGGCC
>JASHVC010000186.1 GCA_030039655.1 Xanthobacteraceae bacterium
AATCTGATCGCGATGTCGGCGGGCGTGGCACCGACTTCGACGGCATTTGGGCTGTCCTGGTCGTAGCCCACGGCGCGGATGCGCAACGCGTAATGTCCAGATGAAAGCTGGCCGTCGGGGAAACGGAAGCGACCGTGCTCGTCACTGACCACCGTGATGGTGATGGGTGAGCCGATCTTTTGCGCGCTCACCAGCACGCCTTCCATAGCGCCTTCCGCGGGCGAACTTACCGAGCCGGTCAGCGTTTGCGCGTGGATCATTCCCGGGCGCGCGGCGACGATGAGAAGGGCGATCGCAATCGCGCGCCAAAACTGTCCCGTCCGCTTCGTGAAGAAAGTCCCGGGCATAACGTCAGCCTCAGACACGCAGCACTCGGTGCACCCCGCAGTGCCGCGTTCGCGGCGGGCGGTCGTTCATTGCTTCTGCAAATAACACTCGACCTCGATCGGGTCTTTGGTGTCGCCGGCGGCGTGCGGCCGGCGAAGTACGTTTGCCTGCTTATAGCCATCCTTGGCGCAGGAGATGATTACATCGTCGGGATTCACGTCCTTGCCGAAGCCGGGAATTTTGTAGACGCCCAAGATGTCGGTGCGTGTTACCAGCGCGCCTCGGTTCTTCAGTTCGGCCGTGACCTTGGCATCGGCAAGCCCTGGACCGTCGACGAGACGCACAAACCCGAAGAAGGCCGGCCCGTCGCCTGCTGAATTGATCTCCTCATCGCTGAAACCCACGCCGCCGGCGAAGGCTGGCCGCAAAGCAGCGAAAGCCATTACGAGGCCGAGAACGGCGACGAGTCCGGCGCGGTAGAGCGTCATGCGCAAATACTTAGCCCAAAAAATAGGGCCTAAGAATGTAGACGATAAATGCCAGCGCGGCGATGGGTAGAAGCCACGTCAATCCCGGCCACAGGCGTCGGACCGGCAGGAAGGCGACAATCGCCGTAACGATGCAGGCCCCGATGAATGACGTCGCGACGACGCCGTACCAGAACATCGGCGGTCCCTGTTTGGTCACGGGTCCGAGGTCCCATTCCCCCATAGCCGGCTGATAGGTCACCAGCGCCCAGTTGTAATAGAGCACCGGCGCATAGATGACCGCGAAGGCCGCACTGAAAACCGGCAACAGGCGCTTCATGACGCGAAACCCCGGATATTGTTGATGACGTGGCCCACCATGAAGGCCCACCACACGATGACCGCGAGCAAAAGGGTCACGCCAGTGCGCGTCGCCCGGCTCGCATCCGGATTGCGCCAAAAGTACCAATAGGCTGGCAGCAAGGCGGCGCCGATCGCGACCGCATGCTCCTTCAGCTCGAACGATCCTTCAGGCTTGTAGAAGTGAAACTGATGCAAGACCGGGCGCACGTTGACTCGGTAATTCGGATAGATGATCGAGCCCAGTATGGCGGTGCAGACGAACAGAACGATAATCGCATTGGTATAGGTCATCGCATTGACGCCACGGAACGCGCCGACGAACGATTTGGCCCGATCGCGGCTGGGTAAGCTCACGCTCACGGCCTGATGGGTGATCGCGCCGAGCAACGTGACCGCGAACAGCATATGGATGAAAAGAAGGACCGACCAAAAGATCATCGCAGCGCCTCCCAGCGGCCCGCACCGCCCCCCTCTCCGCACCGAACGCGGTGGCCGGCATGGGCTTTTTATTTCTTTCAAGTGGCCGCCCTACAAAGCGCGCCGCTCTAACCCACTTGACTATAGCGCGCGCATCTTGGGCGGACAATTTCCCAAGCGTCGCAGCAGATGTGCTGGATTACGATACGAGAAAGTTACGGGTCTCGCAGAGACGGGTTCCGGCTCACGCCGGATAGGGCGGCTTGTCGAGCCCTTTGGGCGAGAGCGTGAAAATCTCGACGCCGGCCTGGGTGACCCCGACCGAGTGCTCGAACTGCGCCGACAGCGAACGGTCGCGGGTCACTGCCGTCCAGCCGTCGGATAGCACTTTCACGTGCGGGCGGCCGAGATTGATCATGGGCTCGACCGTGAAGAACATGCCGGGCTTGAGCACAATGCCCTCGCCGGGCCGGCCCACGTGCACGATGTTGGGCTCATCATGGAACAGCCGGCCAACACCGTGGCCGCAAAAATCGCGCACCACGCTCATGTGTTGCGCTTCGACATAGGATTGGATCGCATAGCCGATATCGCCGGTCGTGGCGCCGGGCTTAATCGCCGCGATGCCGCGCATCATGCCTTCGTAGGTTACTTCGATCAGCCGTTCAGCTCGCCGCGGAATTTCGCCGACCGCATACATACGGCTCGAATCGCCGTGCCACTGGTCGAGGATCAAAGTTACGTCGACGTTGAGAATATCGCCATCACGCAGCGGTTTGTCCGAAGGAATGCCGTGGCAGACGACGTGGTTAACCGATGTACAGGTCGCTTTGCGGTAGCCCCGGTACATCAGGGTCGCGGGCAGAGCGCCGTGGTCCATACCGAAATCGTATGCCAGCCGATCGATTCTTTCGGTGGAGACGCCGGGCTTGATCTGGGCGACCAGCATGTCGAGGCATTGGGCTGCAAGCCGGCCAGCCTTCCGCATCCCCTCAAAGGCAGCGGGGCCGTGGATCTTAATCTGTCCGGTTTTGCGCAACGGCGCGGAGGCCGCTTCCACGTAAGTCATGGCGTCGAATAACGTCAGCCGCGAAAGGAGCGGCTACACGCCGCCGTCCACCCCAAATGTAAGCATATGCGCGGACAACGCAAGCAACCCGCGATCTCCTCAGCAGATAACCTTATCGGCGCCCCGCTAAACGAGGCCAAACATTCCGCCGGCACCCCAAAAACGCGAAATCACTGCGCGTCGATGACGGGAACCGGCGCCGCGATCTCGATACCATCGACGCTGATTTTACATCGCCAGGCCAGCATCTCGACCCCTTTGGCACGCGCACGGTCAAAGGCTGCCGCATAGGCCGGATCGATGTCGCGAGCTATGGTGAAGCGGTCCGCCGATGAAATTTGCACAACAAACAGCAATACCGAGCGGGCGCCAGCCTCCGCCATCGCGGCCAGTTCGTCGAGATGCTTGGCTCCACGCGCCGTCACTGAATCGGGAAACTCGGCGAGCCGAGGGCGGCGCATGAGGTGAACGTTCTTGACTTCCAGATAGCAGCTCGGGCGCTTTAAGTCTTCGAGGAGAAAATCGGCGCGCGAGTTCGTGCCGTATTTCACCTCGCGGCGCATGGACGAATAATCGCGCAAATCGGGAATGAGCGAGGCACCGAGCGCCTCGGCGGTGAGCAGATTTGGCTGCACTGTGTTGACGCCGACGAGTTCGGGGCCGCTCCCCAGGTCGGTTTCCACCAGCTCCCAAGTGTGGCGAAGGGTCCGCATGAGATTGTTGGAGTCAGACAGCCACACCCGCGAATAAGGCCGCGCCAGGCCGGTCATAGCCCCCGGATTGGGGACATGCACCGTCAGCATCTCGCCGGATTCAAGCATCACGTCGGCGAGGAAGCGCTTGTAGCGGCGCGCCAGCATGGCGGGAATCAGCGGAGTGCCGAAACGCATGACCGCAAGACATAAACGCTGAGCCGCGCAAATGTGAAGAGCTTTGACGGCGGTTCACACCGCGATCTTGCCGCCCAGCTCGTCCTCGACATGCACCCGAATGATGTCGTCGAACGAGGTCTCGGCCTTGAAGCCGAGCGCAAGCGCGCGACGGGGATCGAAACGGCGCGGCCAGCCATCGACAATCCGCGCAACGAGTGGGTCCGGTTCGCGTCGAATGCGGGCGGTCACCTTGTCACCGGCAATCCGCCGCAGCGCCTCGATCTGCTCAGCGACGGTGCAGCAGACGCCGGGCATGGTCAGGTTGACGCGCGGCGCGAGCTGTTCACGGCTCAAGCCCGCCGCATGAATGAGAAAGCCGACGGCGGCACGCAGGCTTGCGTGCCAATGGGTGACCGTCTCCTCGACCGGCAGCACGGCCTCCTGGCCGGCAAGGGGCTCGCGGATGATCGACGAAAAGAAGCCGGAGGCTGCTTTGTTGGGGCGCCCCGGCCGCACCGAGATGGTCGGCAGCCTGATACCGACGCCATCGAGAAAGCCGCGCCGGCTATATTCGGCGAGCAGAAGCTCGACGATCGCCTTCTGGGTCCCGTACGAGGTCAGCGGCGTCAGATGAAAATCGTCGGGGATCGCCTGCGGGAATGGCGCGCCGAACACGGCGATCGAGGAGGTGAACACAAGCCGCGGGCAATAATCTTGACCGGTCTGGCGGATCGCTTCCAGGAGTGAGCGCGACGCGTCGAGGTTGATGCGCATACCCTTCTCGAAATCAAGCTCCGCTTCTCCCGAGACGATCGCCGCCAAATGGAAAATAACGTCCGGCCGTCCGGCGACCGCCGCTTGTATGACAGCAGGGTCACTGATGTCGGCCGCGAAGGTACCGACGATGCCCGCAAATTTGTCCGGCCG
>JASHVC010000187.1 GCA_030039655.1 Xanthobacteraceae bacterium
TTTGCCATGACGATCGCGGCGACGCCGCGCAAGCGCGACAAGCTCGCGGCGCAACTCACCTGGCTCGCCAACCGCCACATCCTGGATCTACCTGAAGACCGCCGGCACGGGCGTATCGTGCCGCGCAACCCGATGGCGCAGGTGATCATGCCCAACGGAGTGAACCTCACTTGCCGCATTATCGACGTGTCGCAATCCGGCGCCGGTATTGCGACCGATGAACGGCCGCCCATCGGCACGCTGGTCACCATCGGAAAGGTGCAGGGGCGCGTGGTGCGCCATATCGAGGACGGCTTCGCCGTCGAGTTCACACGCCTGCAGCATCTGGACTTTGTTGAAGACGACGTGACCGCGGGCCAATCCCGGTTGTAAGCCTCGAGCCACCGGGATCAGTGTTTGAGAAGCAAGGTTTCTGCACGCTCGATGACTGCTGCCGCAGAAACCTCGTGCATGCAGGCGTGGCCGTGGTGGCAGCGGCTCAACTGTCGCAGAAAGCAGGGTGAACAGGCGAGCTTGGCCTGCAACACTGCGCTGTCGCGCTGATACGGACCTATCCATACCGGGTCGGTAGGCCCAAATACGCTAATCACCGGCCGGTCGAGCGCCACCGCAAGATGCGTCGGTCCGGAATCGTTGGTCACGCAGATCGTGGCGCGGCGAATTAGCGCCGCGACTTCGCTTAAGGTAGTTTCACCGCCGAGATTAACCGCGCCAGGCACAAGGCCCGCAACCTCATCGCAAACGGCGCGTTCGCGTAACGAGCCGATCAGCGTGACCGCAAAACCCTTTTGCAAGAAGGCACGCGCGACTTCGGCGAATCCTTGGGCGCGCCATCGCTTGGTCTCCCAGATGGTCCCGGGTGCCATGACCAGGAGTTTGCGCTCGGCAATATCGTGCTGGCTCAACAGCGCCTCAATGCGCGCCTCGGCCGCCTCGGGAATCGGAAATGAGAAATCGGCGCGGCCATCTTCGAGTCCGAGAAGCGGCCCAACATTCAGGTAACGGTCAACCGCGTGCAGGTCCAGCGTGGGCACCGGGATGGTGTGCGTGTAGGCGAGCCAACTGCCCTCACGGGCGCCCTGCCAGGCGTGTTTGCGTGCGTGCGTGGAAAATTGTCGCGAGGTTGAAGCCCAGACCTCGGCGCGCGGCCGGTCGAATCCGATACGCACCGGCGCGCCGGTCCAGTAGGCCAGAACCGCGGTGCGAAATTGGCCGTGCATGTCGATGACGAGGTCGTAGCCGGCTTCCCGCAGCTTAGCTCCAAGACGTACGTAACTGGTCAGCGCCGCCCACGCCCTGCTCGTATCGCGCGTGAAATCGATCGCGTTATCGATGGCTGGATGGTGACGCAGGAGTTCGCCGATGGCGGGCGTCACCAGCCAATCCAATTGGGCGTTCGGATAGCGCCGACGCAATTTGTTCAGCACCGGGATCGTGTGCACCACGTCGCCAACGGCGGACAATTTGATCAGTAGAATTTTGGAGAAATCCCGATTGCGTAGGTCGTCCAGGGTCAATGTCTCCGAGCCGGGCGCGGCCCGGAGTGAGTTCAAACGTCCCGTGTTCAGCCCGCAGCCGCACAGAAATGATAAAACACGACTTGTCGTCAGGTTCGCCCCCAAAAGTGAGGTGATGAGACAACAGGGAGAAGCAGGTCGGTCTGCTCTTAAGATCTCGGCTTGAGATTTTTGCCCCGCTTACCCCCGCTTTCATTGTAGCGAGGGCCTTGCTGGCCGCAAGCGGTTCCGGCGCGGCGCATGTCGCAGGTCTCGCTTGGTCTGCCGCGAGATAGATCCGCACAATTTTACTCAATGTTGAAGAGCTAGAATTTTCCGCAATATTCGTGCGAACACGCTCGGTATTTTTCCTCCTCTTGATTTGTCTTTACTTCAAATTGAACGATCGAACTTAGCCGCACTTCAAAAGCTTTGTGAGAAAAGTGACCCCAAGAAGACGGGAAGGGGTCACATGAGTGCGGGCGCGAAAGCAGTCCTGAAGCGGGGTGCAGCTGCAAGCATCATGACGCTTGTACTGCTCGGCTGTCCGACCGCAAGCACGGCGCAGAATTCCCCATTGTTTATCGAGGTTGGCGAGGCGACGCGCGCGCCGATCGGCTGGGTCCAGTTTTGCGTCGAATACGATCCGGAATGCAAGACCAAGCCGACCACGCCGCAAGACGTCGTGCTTTCACTGAAGGCCTGGAAAGATCTGGTACGCGTCAATCGCTGGGTCAACACCAACATCAAGCCGCTGACCGACCTTGAACATTGGGGGGTCGTCGAGCGCTGGAACTATCCCGACGACGGTTACGGCGATTGCGAGGATTACGTGCTGGAGAAGCGGCGCCTGCTCATGCAAGCCGGCTGGCCGCGCGAGGCTCTGCTGGTCACCGTGGTGCGCGACCAGCACGGCGACGGCCATGCGGTCCTCACCGTCAAGACCGACAAGGGCGAGTTCATTCTCGACAACCAGCGCGACGAAATTCTGCTCTGGTCGGACACCGGCTACCGCTTCGTAAAACGCCAGTCGCAGGGCGATCAGAACGTTTGGGTCTCACTCGGCGATCCACGCGCGGAGCCAATGACGGCAACGCCGCGCTGAACACGGAAACGAGCAAGGAGCTACGCGAGCCCGGTCACGTCCCCACCCCTCCCCGTCCCCAGACCGGGTTCGCGCGCGGGCGGCTCTCCCCCAAGGGCCGCCCGCACCTTTTTTGAGGTATAATGGAGGCCAACCTCTAGCCAGCGATTGCTTCCAGGCAGGTCGTGGCTTGGAGCGGTTCCCGACGCCTGCAAGTAGAATTCTAGGCTGGATGGGATACGGATGGATTTGCCGGCAGCATTCGTTGCTTTCTCTGGCGCACCTCCGCGAGCTGGCCTTCCAGCACTTTGATCACGTCCTTATCGGAGTCGCTCAAGTCATCGAGCGCTACGTGCTTGAGAAGAACTTCGAGCACGTCGCCGATGCGCCCCAGTTGCCGTCCGTAGCTGCCGACCTCATTCAGGATGATGCGCTCGACGTTGGGATATTGGGTGTTGCCGAGGTCGATATTGATCAGCCCGAATTGCGCTCCTTGTTGATTGAAGGTCCACGGGTTGATGGCTTGCCAGAGCTGCTCCGGCGCGAGTGACATTTGAAATGCGTTTGGCATAACCCGCCTCCTGAATGCCCGGCGTGACCTCGTGCGTCGCAACTACAGCGGGATTTTGTCAAATATCGAAAAGAACGGCTGAACGGGCGGCTCGACTTCTATCCTCCGCCGCCGGTTTCCCAATCAAGCGCTGAGCAGCGCCTGCAATGCCATGACCAGAACCGTTCCCGACATCAGGCTCCAGAGGCCCGCGACCACAGTTGCGACCATGACGAATTCGACCGGGCGACCCTCGATTCGGGCGCCACGCACCGTGTTGCGCATGATGATGAACGGGGCGGAGAACATGAGCAGCGGGATCGAGGCAAAGCGCGCCACCGCGGGCCCCGCTTCGAGCAGCCGGAAACTCGGGAAGCTTTCGGCGAAAATGCGATAGCCCGTGGCACACAGCCCCGCCACGGCGAAGCCGAAGGCAAGCGAGAAAAACGAAGCAATCGCCTCCGGCGCGATCGCCGGCCACACGGCTTCAGACATATTGGACGCGTCCCTTTGTCCGAAGCTTTACCGAGGACCGCGCGCCTCGCTACGAAATGCTTAAGGAAAGGTTAACAAACGAGCCCCCACTCTGCCCGTCACGAACCGGCGCCCGTGCAATACTCGTGTTGATTCGCAGGCAGCAGGACGCAATGACGGCGCAGGCAGCTCATTCGGCAAGAGTTCGCCGCAAGGCGCGCAGATGGCTTAGCTCACCGCTTGCGATCTTTGCGGCGCTCGCAGCTGCGGCCGCAAGCTTCGTTCTCTACGTGCTGTGGCCGACCTGGCCGAGCACTTCGGCTGCCTTCGATGCGCCGGCGCTGCCCGTCACGGTCGCGGGCGTGCTGTTCCAGGTGCCGCCGGCGGCGATCCGCGCGACCATGCAGCGCCATGCGGGGCCGCAGGAGCGCATTGACCTTGCGTATTTGTGGCCGTCGCTCAAGCCACCGCTGCCGAACACCGATCCGAACGGCCATGCCGACGGCAAGCCAATCGACGCCAACGACAGCGGCGACGAAACCGGGTCCATAACGAAAGAGCCAGCCGACGGTGCAAATGGGCGACTGTTCGTCACCATCGCTGCTCTGGGCCCTGTGTTGCCTCCGGTCGAGCGGCTGAACAGCGTCTATCCCCAATACGTCCAGGAGAAGGCGAGCGCCGGTCCAGACGGCTTGGCCATACTCCCCTTCCGCGCCGGCACACCCTACGAGGGAGAAGACCTCGTTTACGTTGCCGGCAATCCCGACCAATTTTTCGCGCGCTGCACACGTGCGACCGGCGCCGTGCCCGGCACGTGCATTCAGGAACGCGTGGTCGGCGCCGCCGACATGACACTGCGCTTTCCGCGCGACTGGCTGAATCGGTGGCGCGATGTGGCGGACTCAGGCGATCGCCTGATCGTGCAATTGCATCCGCAGGGGAAATGACCCGCGGAGCCTGGGCGGCCTTACGCGAGATCCATGTCGAGGATCGGCATTTCCAGAATGTACGACCGACGGCCCTTCTCCTCGTCGACGAACAACACGGCGATGAATTCATCACCGAGATACGCTTCAAGCGAGTCCCGCTTCTTGGCGCGTGGTACGATACGGATCGCTTCGTTGTCGAATTTCCGCTTGAGATAGGCGTCCAGGCGTTTGATCTGATCGAGGTCGCTCACCTCTCCCAGATTGATCACCATGCGA
>JASHVC010000188.1 GCA_030039655.1 Xanthobacteraceae bacterium
ATCCTCGATAATAGCGAACGGCACAATCGCTCGGCGCGAAAGCGTGATCAGGGCGAGGCTTATTAGCTGCTCGCCATCGCGTGCTTCAACAACGCCCTTCCAATCCGTGGCAGTGGGAAAACTGGTCAGCGGCGCGCCCAGCCGCTCACGGATTTCTGCATGCACGCCGCTTTCCACATCGTCCGCCCAGACTCCGGGGCGAACGGCGCGAAAGCCTTGAAGCTCGGAGTGAGAAATGTAGCTGGGTGTTAGATTTCGCACAAAGAACTCAGCAAGCTCGCGCGCGTTCGAAGATTTGTCCGAGATTGAAATTCTCATCGCGGGCTCGCGTTAGCGTATTAGAAAAATAGCAAACGAAGGAATTACTTGCCGAGTCATCCTCTTTAGCCAGAGTAGCGCATGCCCAAGGTGCCCCGTTTTCAATTCCAAAGAGGAAACGCCGGAAGTTGATGTCGCGGCGTTCGCGCTGCCGCGCTTTATTACCGAGGTGGTGACGAAGGCGCGTTGAATCAGGTCGCGGCCGCCTGCAGTTCGAGCAGCTCCGGATCGCGGTATTGCGGCCGAAGCGGCACGGCTTTGCTCAACAGCGTTTGCACGTGACACGTCTCGGCGCCGTCATTGATAATCTCGTGGTGGGTGAATGGCGGGCAGGCGATCAAATCCCATTTGCCTAGCCGCGCTTCCGCCACTTCGTCACCGTCAAAGAAGCGAATCAGGCACGCGCCGCCAAGGATGAAGAAGGTTTCTTCGGTCTCGTGGCAATGCACCGGAATTCGGTTGCCCGCCGGCATCGATTGAACCGACATCGTAAAGGCCGTGGGCTCGAGGCCGCCGCGGCGATCGTTCGGGTCGACCGAGCCGCTCGCCCCGATGTAGCGGCGCTGCGCGCGCGCGAATTTCGGGTCCTTTTGCGTCTCGAAGCCAAACACCGTCCAGTCTTCACGCCGGTCGGCAAAGCGCGCGACGCGGCGATTAATGCGGTCCTGAAGGCCACTCATGAGTCATTCCCCATGTTGCTGATCCCGGACTTCGGCGAGTGCAGAATCTGAGACCTCGCGATGTTTTAGTCAACGCCAACCCAGCACTTGGCGAGACGCCCGATGTGACCGCGAAATCAGCCGTTTGGTTCAGCCAAACGTGAGTAGCCAAGGTTGCAGGCCATCCCATAAGGTATTGCCGCGATCAACGAAATGGCCATCTAAGCGCTGTTACGCCGCGAAGGCGACGAAAGCAGTTGAGGCGCGCATCATGGGTTTTTTCCCGGCCAAAGACCCTATTCCGGGCGACACACGTTCGAGCGACGCCGTTACCCAAGTGATCGTGCCGCGTTCGGTCGATCTCGGCGGCTTCCAGGTGCATCGCGCCCTGCCCTCCGCCCAGTCGCGCATGGTCGGGCCGTTTATTTTCTTCGACCATTTCGGCCCGGCAGTGTTTCGTGCCGGTGACGGCGTCGACGTGCGGCCGCACCCGCACATTGGCCTTGCCACCGTCACGTACCTCTTCGACGGCGAGATCGTGCATCGCGACAGCCTGGGCTCCGCGATGCCTATCCGGCCCGGCGCGGTGAACTGGATGACGGCCGGGCGCGGTATCGTGCATTCCGAGCGCACCGCCCCGGAACACCGCGGCCGCGGCGAGCCGCTGCACGGCCTGCAATTATGGGTGGCTCTGCCGGTCAAGAACGAAGAAACTGCGCCCGCTTTCGCCCACACCGCAGCAACCGACATTCCTGAACTGCGCGAAAACGGCATGACGCTGCGCCTCGTTGCCGGCACGCTGCATGGCCTGCAGTCGCCAGTCGCGACCTCGTGGGACACATTGTTTCTGGAAGTGCGGCTGAAGGCCGGCACCACGCTGCCGCTCGATGCCGAACACGAGGAACGCGCCGTCTATGTGATTGCGGGCGAGATCGAAATCGGCGGCGATCGGCACGGCCCGGAACGGCTTTTGGTACTGCGGCCGGGCGATCGCGTCGTGGTGCGCGCCGTAAGCGACGCACACTTCGTGGTGGTCGGCGGCGCGGCCATGGACGGGCCGCGCCACATCTGGTGGAATTTCGTTTCCTCGCGCAAGGAACGCATCGAGGCAGCGAAGGCCGATTGGAAGGCCGGCCGCTTCGCGATTGTTCCCGGCGACACGACGGAATTCATTCCGCTGCCGGAGTCGTAGACGGACCGCTGCCCTCAGGCCGCGTGGCGCTGCGAGCGCACCCACGCCTCCACTTCGCGCTCGGCTTGGGCCTTGGCAAAACCGTATCGCGCGCGCAGGCGGCCGATCAGTTCCTCGCGGCGGCCGGCAATGCGAGTGAGATCCTCATCGGTGAGCTTCGCCCAGTTGTTGAGGACCTTGTCCTTGAAGTTGATCCAATCGACTTGGATGGCGTTCCAGTTCATCGCGGTCGTCCTTTTTCGGGGGGCAAGCGACACGGCGCACCGCGTCAGCGCACCTGGATGACAGACCGGCGATGCGGCCTCAATTCGGCGATATCGGGGTCATTCCGCGATCAATCTTGGCACTCGGGAACCGTTGGCCACGCTGAGTCGGCCGTGGTGTAAGATGCGGCGAGATTTCCTTGCCGGCCGGGAGCATCTGTCGCCGCCATGATCAACGATCCAAATGGACTCTTCCGCCTAGCTCCACAGATCCTCGCGGTCGCGAGCCTGGCGTTTCTTGCCGGCTGCATCGACTCCGCCGAACCACTCCTTGGCGACGCCCGACCGCTCCTTGGGGAGCGACTTGACCTCCAGCTTTACGCAATGCGCGAGAACGTTGTGTACGATCCCGCGACGGCAAACTTTATTTGGCAAAATGGACGTTATGCGCGCACGGGCGGCACCGACACATCGCTTCACGATTTCACCCTCCATCCCTTCCGAGGTTCGGACCTTATCGCGCAGGAAATTCACGCCGGCGCTCCGGTCAATTACGCGATCCTGCGCAAGCTGGCGGAAGGCACTTATCTAGTTTTTGTCATTGACGAAGCCGACGCCGACAAGGCAACGCGCAAGAAGTTCTGCGGCAAAAGGCTGGTGGCAGGCTGCACTGTCACGACGCGCCAGGCCGTGCTTGCGTTTGCCCGCGCCAGCGCCGCAAAACGGCCCTCGGTAGGCGGACTCGTCCTGCTGCTCGCCGAGCAATAGTCTTACCGAGCACGCACGACAAAACACCATGGCCGCGCCCACCATGCCCATTGAAGTCGAGCGCCTCGCGGAAGCGGTCCGCGCCGGTGAGCGCACCGTATTATCGCGAGCGATTACGCTCATCGAAAGCAAGCGGGCCGACCATCGCGGCGCCGCTGCGGCGCTGACGCAGACTCTGTTGAGTGCGACCGGCAAGGCGGTGCGGGTCGGTATTACCGGCTCGCCAGGCGTCGGCAAATCGACGTTGATCGACGCCCTCGGTTCCATGCTTACAGGCCAAGGCCACAAGGTTGCCGTGCTGGCGGTCGACCCATCCTCGCGGCGCACCGGCGGATCGATTCTGGCCGATAAGACGCGCATGGCGCGCCTCGCGAACGATGCCAACGCCTTCATCCGTCCCTCGCCCTCATCGGGCACGCTCGGCGGCGTCGCTGCGAAGACGCGAGAAACCATGCTGTTGTGTGAGGCCGCCGGCTACGACGTTGTGCTGGTCGAGACCGTGGGTGTCGGCCAGTCGGAGATCGCGGTCTCCGACATGACCGACTTTTTCTTGGTGCTTGTGCTGCCGGGCGCCGGCGATGAATTGCAAGCGCTCAAGAAGGGCGTGATCGAACTCGCCGATATGATCGCCATCAACAAAGCTGACGGCGACAATCTCGCACGCGCCAAGGCCGCTGCGGCCGAGTATAAGGCGGCCCTGCATATCCTTACGCCCGCCTCATCAAATTGGTCGCCGCCGGTGATCACCTGCTCCGCGCTCAAGGGCGATGGCATTTCCGATCTGTGGTCGAACATCCTCGATCATCGCGAACGCCTCACCGCATCGGGCGAACTGGCAAAACGCCGCGGCGAGCAGCAGGTGAAATGGATGTGGACCATGCTCGAAGAACGCCTGTTTGCGCCGTTGCGATCGGATCGCGCGGTCAGAGCGGAAATGCCGAAGATCGAAGCTGAAGTCTCGGCTGGCCGCCTGGCACCCGCCGCCGCCGTCGAGAAGATCGCCGCAATGCTGGAACTGTAAAGCGATGCGCGTTGTTCTTGCCGGCTTCGGCCCGTTTCCCGGCGCGCCGGTCAACCCGAGCGGTATTTTGGCGCAAGCGCTCGCCCGCAAACGGCGCCCTGCCCTTGCGGGCCTACGTCGCACCGCCAGCGTATTTCCCACAAGCTACGCGGCCGTCGATCGCGCGTTGCCTGAGCTGTTTGCGGAAAAGCCGGACATCGTGTTGGTCTTTGGGCTCGCTGGGCGCAGACGCGAGGTCTGCATCGAGACCCGCGCACGGAATGCCGTGTCGCCGCTGTTTCCCGATGCAAGCGGACACCGCCCTTCGCAGAATGTCATCAAGCTTGGCGGGCCGGAGTCGCTCGCCGGCCATGCGCCGTTCGTAAGACTCGTGAGCGCGGTCCGGGCACACAGAGTGCCGGCGCGGTTGTCACGCGATGCCGGGCGTTATCTGTGCAATTACATTTATTGGCGCGCCTTGGAGCGGGCAGCCAACGGGCATCCGCTCGTGCAGTTCGTCCATATCCCGGCGGTGAATCTCAATCCCCAGCGAAAGCGGCGCGGACGCCGCCGCTCTTTGTCGCTTGCCGACCTCATCCGGGCTGGCGAAGGCGTGCTCATCGCGCTCGCCGCTGCAACTCGACGATAGGGCTATGGCGAAGAGGCAACGAGCGCATCCGTCACCTTCAGTGCTCCCACCTCGATACCATTCCAATTCCGCAGCATCGGCGTCACGAAACGCGCGAGCGATGCACGTTCGGAGGTTTCGAGACGTAGGAAGCGAGCGATGATGGCCGCGATGACGGCTTCGGCCGCACGTCCGGCGCCGTCATCGCATTTAACGGCAATGCCGAGCCCAAGCTCTGGCAGCGCGCCGCAATAAACGCCCTCGGCGCCGGTCTTCACAAACGCCCGCGCGCCGAGGAGCTTCATGATCTCGGTGCAGAAGCGCCCGGTGCCGGCAACGTACCAAGGGTTTTCCACACAGGCGATGCGTAGACGCGCGCCGGCATCAGCGCGCTCGCGCTGCAGCCCGTGGCCGGTGCAGAATTTGGCGAAAGCAAGCGCGAGATTTTTGAGCGGGATCGCCCAGGTGGGGACTGAACAGCCGTCGATCGCACACAAATCGGGACTTAAGGTCGTGCCGGTCAGGTCTTCAAGCACGCCGCGCACTCTCTGCTGCACCGGATGCTCGGGGCGCCAATAGCCGACGTGATCGATCCCCATGGCGCAAGCGAGACATAGAAAGCCCGCGTGCTTGCCCGAGCAATTGTTGTGCAGCGCC
>JASHVC010000189.1 GCA_030039655.1 Xanthobacteraceae bacterium
GCTTGACGCACGTAAGCCGTTCTGGCGCGCCTAGACGGGACGCCGCGCGGAGCGGCCAGGTACACTTTTCCCGGCCGCAGTCGCGACAAAAATCAGGAGGAGAAGATGGCCGACCGCGCACACCGTTATGAAACACATCTGGTATGGACAGGAAATGCAGATACTTCACTTCCGTTCCAGAACCACGATCGCTCGTATGAGATTGGAGCTCCGGGGAAGTCAGCGATATTCGGCTCATCCGACAAGATATTCCGCGGCAACGTACACCGCTGGAATCCCGAGGACCTCCTCGTGGCATCGCTCTCCGCCTGCCATCACCTATGGTACATGGGTCTGTGTGCGGCCGCCGGCATCGTCGTCCTCACCTACGAGGACGCGGCAGAAGGCGAAATGGTCGAGGAAAATGCTGGAGGTGCCGGGCAATTCGTCCGCGTGACGCTGCGACCGCATATAACTGTAGCGGCTGGATCGGACCTGAAGGAGGCGCTCAGATTGCACGAAATCGCCCACGAGAACTGTTTCATCGCGCGATCGGTCAACTTCCCCGTTGAACACGATCCGATCGTTGTTGCGGGTGCCGCCGGCCGAACCGTTGCAGAGCAGTAAGCTGTAGAAGCACTGTCGTGATTGCGATTCTTCTCGACCGCGCGGCGCGCGAGCGGATGCGACCTTCCGGTGCATTTACTGGGTTCAATCAGTGTGATACCTTTAAAACGATGATTCTTGCTGCCTTGACGCTGAAAAGCAAAACCACCTTGGAGACTCCCACGACGGGAGCCTGGGGCACGGGCGCTTGCTGAGGTCAGCGGCATAAGGTTTCCCCGAGGCCCCACCGGAAGGTCGGGGCCTTTTAGCTTCTGGCGCCCGTCTCCGGCCCACTGATGGAGCGGAGCATGCGTCTTGAACCAAACCTGCCGGAAGCTTCGACCGCGCAGTTGCGCGATTTCCGCGGTCAATTGCGGGTCGCTCACGCCGCCTTGAAGTCGGCCAGCCGAGAGCTGAACCTGACGCGCGGCAAACCTTCAACCAACCAGGTCGCACTGTCGGATGCGCTATTGACTGCTGTCACCAGCCGGGCGGATTGCCTCGCCGAGGACGGCACCGATTGCACCAATTACTACGGCAGCCCGCAGGGCTTGATAGAGACGCGGCGATTGTTCGCGCCCATCATGGGCGCGCCGCCCGAACAAATACTCATCGGCAATAATTCCAGCTTGGCGCTGATGCACGATGCCGTGGTGTTCGCGCTGTTGACCGGCGCGCGCGACGGCGGCGAGCCTTGGAGTCGCAGCCGCACCCCAATCGCATTTATCTGCCCGGCGCCGGGCTACGACCGCCATTTCGCGATCTGCGAGCAGTACGGCATCTGCATGATCCCGGTGCGGCTGACAGGCCATGGCCCGGATATGGACGAGGTCGAACGGCTTGTTGCCGATCCCCAGGTCAAGGGCATGTGGTGTGTGCCGAAATATTCAAACCCCACTGGAGAAACCTACGCGCCGGAAACGGTGGAGCGGCTTGCGCGCATGCGGGCTGCAGCCGACGACTTTCGCGTGTTTTGGGATAACGCCTACGCGGTGCACACCTTGACCGAAACGCTCGACGAGCTTGTTAATTTCATCGATGCTTGTGCGCGCGCCGGCCATCCAGATCGCGCGCTGGAGTTCGCCTCGACGTCGAAAATCACGTACGCCCAGGCGGGGCTCGGAATGTTTGCGTCTTCGCCCACGAACATGGCGTGGTATTTGAAGCAGCTTGCCTCGCGAACCATCGGACCAGACAAGCTCAATCAACTACGCCATGCGCGGATGTTCAAGGACACTGCCGCCATCCACCGCCATATGCAGCTCCAACGCCAGCTGATTGCCCCAAAATTCCAAGCTGTGCAGGACGTGTTTCGCGCCCGGCTTAGCGGCACCGGAGCGGCCCGCTGGACCGAGCCGCGCGGTGGTTATTTCATTTCGCTTGACGTGATGGAGGGTTGCGCCAAGCGGGTCGCCGAGCTCGCGAAAGATTGCGGCGTGGCGGTGGTGCCGGCGGGTCGCACCTTTCCCTTCGGCCGCGATCCAAACGATAGTAACCTACGCATCGCACCGACATTTCCACCGGTCGAGGAAGTGTGCCAAGCCGCTGAGGCACTAGCCACGTGTACACTGCTGGGCGCGACCGAAAAGCTCTTACGCGACCGCGGCGTGAACGATTGATTTGGCCCCGGACTCCCTCTTGAACTGCGCCGTAGCGCTGATCGATTGGTCGCTCTCACTTCCGTTCTTGGGGCAGAAGCCGACATCCATCGTATATGGCGATTCAATCGTTCTTGGACCCAAGCGGGCATTCCAATTCGGCGGCTTGAACTCCGCTAGTGTCACACCGCATCAGTCAGGGCATGCGCAGAAGAAAACCGAGTGTGCCTTGCTTGCGCTATCTCGGCTCAACCTATTGGACGCGAGAGCTCAGGTCTGCATTTGGCTTTGCAAACAATAGCCGCGTGACATTGGGTTCGCCGACACGAGCGGACCCATTGCCTGCATCGTGACCATGTCGGCCGACGCATGATCGTTTCTACGTCCTGAGGTCTTAAGCCTATGTCTTGCAATGAACGCACGCTGAGTCGCCGCAGTTCATCGTGCTCCTTCAGTATCTGCAAATAGCACGAGATACAGCGCGCCAGGAGTCTTGTCCAAGACATCGCTCGTACGAAAGGCCGTGAAACATACGTCCACGCGAGCGCGCTCACGCGAGTTGCGCGCGCATCGGGCGGAAGAAGGCTCTGATTTCTGTTGCGAGTTGCTGCGGAGCCTCGAGTGCCGCGAAGTGGCCACCCGACGGCATCGGTGTCCATCGCGTGATATTCCCATAAGTCCGCTCCGCGAGACTTCTCGGTGGAGTAAGAATTTCTCGTGGAAATTCGGCATATCCGGTCGGAACCATGACCTTCTCGCCCGAAGGAACGACCCACGGCTCATGAAAGCGCGCGTAATAGGGCCAGAAGCTCGATCCGATGGCGCCGGTTATCCAGTAAAGCATGATGTTGGTGAGGAGGATGTCGCGCGAAAAGTGGGCGTCGAGGTTGCCCTTGCAGTCGCTCCAGGTGCGGAACTTCTCCAAAATCCAGGCGGCAAGGCCGACCGGCGAGTCAGTCAGCGCGTAGGCGAGCGCCTGCGGCTTTGTCCCCATGATCCACGAATATCCGGTTTCCTCTTTGAGCCAGTGATCAAGCTGCTCATAAAAGCGCTTCTCTTCCGAGCTGGGATTGCGTTCCGCCTTACGCATGCGCGGAATCGCCAGCAGCGTAATGTGGATACCCGCGAGGTTTTGCGGATAGGCATGGCCAAGTCGCGCGGCGACGAACGCGCCCCAGTCATGGCCGTGCGCAACGAACCTTTGGTGACCCAGCACGTGAGTCATCAGGCGCTGGAACGTGTCCGTGATTTCACGCAAGCCGAAACGCCGCTGGTTGGGCCGGAACGAAAAGCCGTAGCCGGGGATCGACGGCGCCACGATCGTGAATGCGTCTTGCGCCTCACCGCCGTGGGCGGAGGGATGCGTCAGCAGCGGAATGAGCTCGTGGAATTCAACAATCGATCCGGGCCACCCGTGCGTCAGCAGTAACGGTAGTGGCGCGCTGCCCTCGCCCTGTTCGTAGATGAAATGAACGTCAACATCGTCGAGTGACACCGTGAACTGGCGGAACCCGTTGAGCATTCTCTCGCATTTGCGCCAGTCGTAATCTTGGCGCCAATAGTCGATCACACTTTTCAGATAGCCGAGATCGGTTCCAAACGCCCAACCGGAATCCGAAACTTCGTCGGGCCAACGCGTTGCATCGAGACGCCGCTTAAGGTCGAACAGCACTGCATCATCGACGGCAATTCTGAAGGGACGAGGCGCTGCGCCGCCTTGTGCGAACGACATTACTGTCATCTCAGACCTCCATCAGGTCGACGAGCATCGTTTGCTTGATGACACTGGCTAAAGTTAATAGATAGTGTCTATTGTTGTCAACCGGCAAAACCGTTATGCTAGTGTTACAATGAGATCGTCCGACAAATATTCGATTCCTAAAGAGCTTGCGGCGCTCTACGATTTCGTAAATTCGCTCGATCGGCGCCGCTTTCGCGTGCGGGGTATTCAGCGCGCGCCCTCCGATGCGCTCGCCTCACGCGCTGAGGCACAAGCTTGGATGCGAGCGCATGATCTGTTGATGCCGCGACATTCGCTTAGCGAAGAAGACTATCGCAGAGCGTTAGCGCTCCGGCAGGCATTACGCGCTTTCATCGAGGCCGCGCCCGCCAAGCGCAGCAAGAACCGCGACATCGGCGAAAGCTTGGAAACTGCGGCAGCGGCTTTTCCATTGCTGCTGACCACGGCGCGACATGGCCTGGCGCTCGGCCCGAAAGGCGCAAACCGGCTCGGTCAGGTTCTGGCCGAACTCAATCATCTCGTCGAGACCGCGCAGCTCGACCGGCTGAAAATGTGCGAGTCGCCTGAATGCCATTGGGTCTTTTTCGATCGAACGAAACCGGCCAATCGCCGCTGGTGCTCGTCAGAGCTCTGCGGAAATCGTATAAAGGTCCGCGCCTTTCGCGAACGTCATCGCAGCGACGGTAGCTGAGAGCTGCGCGATTAATGCAGGCACGTCTAGCACCGAACTCGGGTGACGCGTGGCGTGGTTTCTGACGCTACCGCCATCACTTCGATCATTTTTCACCATCGATGCCGGCGTTTTCCCCGCCGCACACTTTGTTGCCTTTTGGCACTCTTGTCCGCAGCCTCGCAACATCAGGCTGGCGGAATAGTCCACACGACGACGAATTGATCCCACTATTCAAGACGGCGACGCGATACGATCTATGCCTCAATCCACCAAGGTTCGGCATGGGAATGGGCCGCGAAGTATATGGAAGCAATAAATGTCTGAAGCCGGACACACGAGGACGACGAATAATGTGACAGTGCCGAAGCTACCGCGGCGCGATCCGTTCGATCCACTTAATAACGGCCTCGATCCGGCTGAGGCTTCTGAGCTCCGAATGCACGAGCAGCCATAGCTCTCGGGCAAGCGGCGGAGCCTGGCGCTTTCCGCCAAGCCGGCGAAGTCGCGGGTCTTTGTCGGCGATCACGCATGGTAGCAAAGATCGGCCAAGTCCGGCAGCCACGGCTCGGACCAATGGTTCAGCGTCGTTCACGCGGACACCGGCAATTCTCTCGCCGCTGCGAATGCTGCTCGCTGTAATCCAGCGCGCCTGCGGCAGGTGCGCCATTGCCTCCTCGTAGCAGACCCAGGGCAATTTTTCCGCCTCACGCGCTCCGCAAGACGCGGTTACATAAGCGGCAAAGCGCAGCATACCGATGCGCCTTGCCGTGACTTTTGTTCCTCCCGTCTTCGGACGGGCGAGCCTTAAGGCCAGATCGGCTTCGCGGCGCGTCAGACTCAGGTTGCTGGCGTCGCCCGCGAATTCCAGCACGAGCTGGGGATGATCCTGCAGCAGTATATTTGCTGAAGGAACAAGGATATGATTCACGATGATCGGCACGGACGTAACGCGCACGGTCCCGGAAACAATGTCGTTAGCGCCCGACAGCTCGCCATCGAGCGCGTTAATTTCGCGCTCAATTCGTTCGGCGTGCAGGGCGGCCCTTTCCCCAGAGGTTGTCAACTGCACTGTGCCGTCGCGCATGCGCTGATAGAGGCGCGCACGAAGCGTTGCCTCGATCGCCGCCAGCCGTCGAGCGGCCGTTGTGCCGTCGACACTGAGCATGCGGGCGGCCGCAGCAATAGTTTTTCCTCGACTTAACGCGAGGATGTAACGAAGGTCATTCCAATTGAGTGTCTGCATTTTTGCCGCAGAATTCTGCAAAACAGCATCTTCTCCTGCAGAGTTGCAGGATGATAGTGAGAAGTCCAGAGACCGTGGAAAAATCAATGCTGTACTCCGTTCTATTCGAAGACAATCCGAATCTTGGTTCGGATATTCGCCGCGAGCACATGCCGGCGCATCTCGTGTTTCTTGAGAAGAACGGCGCTCACATCAGGGCAGCCGGGCCATTAAGAGCGTCGTCGGGCCAGCCGGTGGGTGGGTTGTGGGTCGTTGAGGCGGGCAGCGCT
>JASHVC010000190.1 GCA_030039655.1 Xanthobacteraceae bacterium
GAGCCGCGACACCGCCCGATGATGGCGCAGCAGCGATTTCGGCGTCATCAAGATCAGCGGCTTGCGGAAGTCGCGGTTCAACTGCCGGCGCAGGATGTGGAAGTAATTCGCCGGCGTCGTGCAATTGGCGACCTGCATGTTGTCTTCAGCGCACATCTGCAGGAAACGCTCGAGCCGCGCGGACGAATGTTCGGGTCCCTGCCCTTCGTAGCCATGCGGCAGCAGGCAGACGAGGCCGGACATGCGCAGCCACTTGCGTTCGCCCGAGGAGATAAACTGATCGAACACAACCTGCGCGCCGTTGGCGAAGTCACCGAATTGCGCTTCCCAGAGCGTGAGCGCATTGGGCTCGGCCAGCGTGTAGCCATACTCGAAGCCAAGTACTGCCTCTTCGGACAGCATCGAGTTGATCACTTCGAAGCGCGCCTGCCCGTCACTCAGATGATTGAAGGGCGTATAGCGCGCATCGGTCTCCTGATCGTGCAGCACGGAATGGCGTTGAGAGAACGTTCCGCGTTCGCTGTCCTGGCCCGATAGCCGCACCCGATGACCTTCGAGCAGCAACGAACAGAACGCGAGGGCCTCGGCCGTCGACCAATCGATGCCGATTCCGGTCTCAATCGCCTTGCGGCGATTGTCGATGAAGCGGTTGAGCGTCCGATGAAGATGAAAGCCTTCCGGCAGTGACGTGATCTTCTGGCCGATCTCCTTCAAGGTCGCGATCTCGACCCCGGTCTTGCCGCGACGCGCATCGTCCTTGTCGCCTCCGGTCTTGAAACCGGACCAGCGCCCGTCAAGCCAATCGGCCTTATTGGCGCGATAGCTCTGTGCCAGCTCAAGCTCCGCGTCGAGATGGCCGCGCCAATCCGCCTTCATCTTGTCGACATCGGCCGCGCTCACGACGCCCTCGCCCACGAGCTTGTTGCCGTAGATTTCGAGGGTTGTCGGGTGCGTAGCTATCGCCTTGTACATGAGCGGCTGGGTGAACGACGGCTCATCGCCTTCGTTATGGCCGTGGCGGCGATAGCAGAACATGTCGATCACCACCGGCTTCTGAAATTTCTGCCGGAACTCGGTCGAAATCTTCGCCGCGAAAACGACAGCTTCCGGATCGTCGCCGTTGACGTGAAAGATCGGCGCTTCGATCATCTTGGCGACATCGGACGGATACGGCGACGAGCGCGCGTAGCGCGGATTGGTGGTAAAGCCGATCTGATTGTTGAGAATGAAATGCACCGAGCCGCCGGTGCGATGGCCGCGCAGCCCGGACAAACCGAAGGATTCGGCGACTACTCCCTGCCCCGCGAACGATGCGTCGCCGTGGATGAGCAGCGGCATCACTATGGTGCGGTCTTCGCGCGTGGCACCATACTGGTCCTGTTTGGCGCGCGTCTTGCCGAGCACCACCGGATCGACGATTTCCAGATGCGATGGATTGGCGGTGAGCGACAGGTGCACTTTGTTGTTGTCGAACTCGCGGTCGGACGAGGCGCCCAGGTGGTATTTCACATCCCCCGAGCCCTCGATCTCGTTTGGCAACGACGACCCGCCCTTGAACTCGTGGAAGATGGCGCGCAACGGCTTTGACATCACCTGCGCCAGCACATTGAGCCGCCCGCGGTGCGGCATGCCGATGACGATCTCGCGCACGCCAAGCGCGCCGCCGCGCTTGATGATCTGTTCGAGCGCCGGGATCATCGACTCGCCGCCGTCGAGGCCGAAGCGCTTGGTACCGGTGAATTTCAGGTCGCTGAATTTTTCGAAGCCTTCCGCCTGCACCAGCTTGTTGAGGATGGCGCGCTTGCCCTCCGGCGTGAAGGTAATCTCCTTGTCGGGCCCCTCGATGCGTTCCTGAATCCAGCCTTTCTGCGCGCCGTCGGACAGGTGCAGAAACTCAACGCCGAGCGTCTGGCAATAGGTGCGCCGCAGGATGGTGACGATTTCGCGGATGGTGCCGAATTCGAGCCCCAAGACCTTGTCGAGATAGATCGGCCGATCGAGATCGCCCGGACCGAAGCCGTAAGTGCGCGGATCGAGTTCCTCCTCGTTCTTCATCGGCTCGAGGTGGAGCGGATCGAGATTCGCATGCAGATGCCCGCGCGCCCGGTAGGCGCGGATCAGCATCAGCGCGTGGATTGAATCCCGGGTGGCCCGCTCGACTTCGGCGGCCGACAGCTCAACGCCGCGAGTCTGCGCCGACGCCTTGACCTTGTCGCCGACGCTTTTGCCGACCTGTACCCAATCGCCGTCGAGCGCAGCCGTGAGTTCGCTACGCTCCGGCGGTGGCCAATCGGCCCGCGCCCACGAGGGGCTGTGGGCATTTTCGGCCACGTCGCGGGCGTTGTCCTTTAGGCCGCCGAAGAACGCTTGCCATTGCGCATCGACCGTCTTCGGGTCGGCTTCGTAGCGGGCGTAAAGGTCGTCGATGTAGGAGGCGTTTCCGCCATACAGAAACGAGCTGATGGCGAAAGCCGCGTTCGCATCCTGACGAGACATGAGCAATTCCTGGGCGATTCCCGCTTTCGCGGGTGGGGTAAACTCTCTCAGCGAGACCTAAGGAATGCGTTCGGAAAGTCCCGAACGAACCCGCCCCGGCGCAGGTGGCCTCTCTTGTACCTTATTTAGGAGCCGGATGCGGCAGGGAAAAGACACAAGAAGTGAATCTTGAGTCTTATCCTTTAATCAGTTCGGCGAGGGTGTGGCCGAGGCGCGCCGGCGACGGCGAAACCTTGATCCCTGCGGCCTCCATGGCGGCAATCTTCGAATCCGCCCCGCCCTTGCCGCCGGCGATGATGGCGCCGGCGTGACCCATGCGGCGGCCAGGCGGCGCGGTGCGGCCGGCGATGAAGCCGACCATCGGTTTCTTGCGGCCGCGCTTGGCTTCGTCCTGAAGAAACTGCGCGGCGTCCTCCTCGGAGGCGCCCCCGATCTCGCCGATCATGACGATCGCCTGGGTCGCCTTGTCGGCGAGAAACATTTCCAGCACTTCGATGAAGTCGGTGCCCTTCACCGGATCGCCGCCGATGCCGACCGCGGTGGTCTGGCCGAGGCCTTCCTGGGTGGTCTGGAAAACCGCCTCGTAGGTCAGCGTGCCGGAGCGCGACACGATGCCGACCTTGCCGGGCTTGAAGATGTTGCCCGGCATGATGCCGATCTTGCATTCGCCCGCCGTCATCACCCCCGGACAGTTCGGACCGATGAGGCGCGATTTCGAGCCGCACAGCGAACGCTTCACCTTCACCATGTGGCTCACCGGAATGCCTTCGGTGATGCAGACGATGAGCGGGATCTCCGCATCGATCGCTTCCGCGATGGCGTCGGCCGCCGCGGGCGGCGGTACGTAGATCACACTGGCGTCGGCGCCGGTCTTTTCCTTTGCTTCGAGGACGGTGTCGAACACCGGCAGATTGAGATGGGTCGCGCCGCCCTTGCTGGGCGAAACGCCGCCGACCATTTTGGTGCCGTAGGCGATGGCCTGCTCGGAATGAAATGTGCCGTTCTTGCCGGTGAAACCCTGGCAGATGACCTTGGTGTTCTTGTCGATGAGAATGGACATCAGGCCGCCTTCACCGCTTTGACGATCTTCTGCGCCGCGTCGTCGAGATTGTCGGCCGGCACTACGTTGAGCTTTGACTCGGCGATGATCTTCTTGCCGAGATCGACGTTGGTGCCTTCGAGCCGCACCACCAGCGGCACCTTCAGGCCCACTTCCTTCACGGCGGCGACGACGCCTTCAGCAATCACATCGCACTTCATGATGCCGCCGAAGATGTTGACCAGAATGCCTTTGACGTTGTGATCCGAGGTGATGATCTTGAACGCCGCCGCCACCTTGTCCTTGGTGGCGCTGCCGCCGACATCGAGAAAGTTCGCCGGCGCCATGCCGTAGAGCTTGATGATGTCCATGGTTGCCATGGCGAGGCCGGCGCCGTTGACCATGCAGCCGATCGAGCC
>JASHVC010000191.1 GCA_030039655.1 Xanthobacteraceae bacterium
TACGCCAGGAATATTGGTCGATCGTGGCCACCCTGGCGACACCGCGCGAGGAGACCTTCGAGGCGCGGCTGGTCGGTGCCGATGGAAAGAAACTGCAGCGTCTCGATATCGGTTCGGGCGCGGAAGCTGAAGCTTTCAAGCAGGCGCTGGAAACGGCGCTGTTCACAGTTGCGGACGTCGAGGCGAAGCCGGTCAAGCGGCACCCTCAGCCGCCGTTCACCACCTCAACGCTGCAGCAAGAGGCTAGCCGTAAGCTCGGCTTTGCCCCCGCGCATACAATGCGCGTGGCGCAGCGGCTTTACGAAGGCGTCGACATTGACGGCGAAACCGTCGGTCTCATCACCTATATGCGCACTGACGGCGTCCAGATTGCCAACGAGGCAATCATCTCCGTGCGCAGTGTGATCGAGGCCAACTACGGCGCGCGCTACGTTCCTGCGTCGCCGCGCCGCTACGAAACCAAGGCTAAGAACGCGCAAGAAGCGCACGAGGCCATCCGCCCCACCGACCTCAGTCGCCGGCCGCAAGACGTCAAACAGTTCCTCGATGACGATCAAGCCAAGCTTTACGAACTGATCTGGCTGCGCACCGTTGCGAGCCAAATGGAATCCGCCGAACTCGAGCGGACGACGGTCGATATCACCGCCAAGGTCGCCGATCGCCTGCTCGATCTGCGCGCCACCGGCACCGTGATAAAGTTCGATGGCTTCCTCACGCTCTATCAGGAAGGGCGCGACGAAGACGCAGACGACGAGGAGTCGCGTCGCCTGCCGGAAATGAGCGCGGGCGAACGGCTCACCAAGCGCTCCATCGCGGCCAATCAGCACTTCACCGAACCGCCGCCGCGTTATTCGGAAGCATCGCTAGTCAAGCGTCTCGAAGAACTCGGCATCGGCCGCCCCTCGACTTACGCTTCGATCCTGCAAGTACTCAAAGATCGCAAATACGTACGGCTCGACAAGCGACGGCTTTACCCGGAGGACCGCGGCCGCATCGTCGTCGCGTTTCTGGAAAGCTTTTTCGCCAAATACGTCGAATACGACTTTACGGCGGGCCTCGAGGAGCAACTCGATCTTGTTTCCAACAGCGAAATCGCATGGCGCGACGTCCTGAGCAACTTCTGGCGCGACTTCATTGGCGCGATCGACGAGACCAAAGATCTGAAAATCTCTCAGGTGATCGACGCGCTCGACGAGCTTCTAGCTCCACACCTGTTCCCGCCGCGCCAGGACGGCAGCGATCCGCGCGCCTGCCCCGACTGCAGCGGCGGTCGGCTCACGCTTAAGCTCTCCAAGTACGGCGCCTTCATCGGCTGCTCGAATTATCCGGAATGCCGCTACACCCGGCCGCTGTCCGCCCAGGCCGAGGGTTCGGCGGATTTCGGCACCAAGAAACTTGGCCAGGATCCCGAGACCGGCCTCGAAGTCACCCTGCGCAGCGGCCGCTTTGGACCCTACGTGCAGCTAGGCGAGGGCGTCGATGGCGAGAAGCCGAAGCGCGCGAGTTTGCGAAAAGGAATGGCGCCTGAGGATGTCGATCTCGAACAGGCGCTGAAGCTTTTGTCGCTGCCGCGCGAAGTCGGCAAGCATCCCGAGGATGGCGAGCCGATCCGCGCCAGCATCGGCCGCTTCGGGCCGTATGTGCAGCACGGCAAGACATACGCCAACCTGGAGGCTGGCGACGACGTGTTCAACATCGGCCTCAACCGCGCGGTGACGCTGATCGCAGAGAAGATCGCCAAGGGTCCGCGCGGTCGCCGCTTCGGCGCTGATCCAGGACGTCCCCTTGGAGATCATCCGACCAAAGGCGGACCGATCGTCGCGAAGAGCGGGCGGTACGGTCCCTATGTCAGCCATGCCGGCGTCAACGCCACTTTGCCGAAAGACAAAACACCGGAAAACGTCACGCTGGACGAAGCTGTCGCCTTGCTCGACGCCAGAGCCGAGCGCAGTTCCCCCGCCCCGCATGCGCGGCCGCGCAAAGCCAAGCGCGATGCGCCAGCCGCGACGCCAAAGGCCAGCAGAACCAGCAAGCGGCCGGCCGCCGAACCCAAGCGCGCTGCCGCAAGCAAAAAGTCGCCACGGAAGACCACGCAAGCTGCCGAGTAACCCGACCCAATGTGCCCCTGGCCAAACACGCGGCCAATGAGCGGGCCATGAAACAAGCCAAGCTCCCCACCCGCGAAGAGCTTCTCACCTTCATCCGTGAGCAGACTGGCAAGGTGGGAACGCGCGAAATCGCCCGCGCCTTCGGCGCCAAGAACGCCGACCGGGCGGCACTCAATCGCATGCTCCGCGAATTGGCCGACGAAGGTCACATCGATCGACGGCGCAAACGGCTGCATCACGCCGGCACTCTGCCGCCAGTCGTACTTGCCGACATTACGGGCCGCGACAGCGATGGTGAATTTCTGGGGCGGCCCACGGAATGGGACGAAGAGGCCCATGGTGACCCTCCAGTCATCCATATTGCGACGCCGCGCCGGGTGAGATCTGGTGAAACGGGCGGTGTCGGCGATCGCGCCCTGGTCCGCATCGAGCGATCGGGCGAGGAGATAAACGGGCGCATCATCAAGGTCATCGATCGCGCCAAGCATCGCGTGCTTGGGATTTTCCGCGGCCTTCCTAATGGTGGCGGCCGCCTAGTGCCCATCGACAAAAAGCAACTTGGCCGCGAACTTTCGATTCCAGAGGGTGCAACGGGTTCTGCGGTGGATGGCGATCTCGTTGCCGTCGAGGTTTCGCGCCATGGCCGCCTCGGGTTGGCGAGCGGTTCCGTCGTCGAGCGGCTCGGCTCACTCAAGAGCGAACGAGCGGTCAGCCTGATTGCGATTCACGCGCACGGCATACCGCAAATCTTTCCGCGCGCAGCACTCGCTGAAGCTGACGTCGCACGCCCAGCATCGCTGCGTGGGCTCACGCCGGCGCGCGAGGACTGGCGCAAAGTGCCGTTCGTCACGATCGATCCGGTCGACGCCAAAGATCACGACGATGCCGTCCACGCGGTGCCCGATACCGACCCACACAATCCGGGCGGCCATATTGTTAGCGTCGCGATCGCGGACGTCGCCTCCTACGTGCGGCCGGGCTCGGACCTCGACCGCGCGGCGGCGGAGCGCGGCAACTCGGTGTATTTTCCCGATCGCGTCGTGCCGATGCTGCCCGAGCGCATCTCCAACGATCTTTGCTCGCTGCGGCCGGACGTTGACCGCCCAGCGCTCGCCGTGCGCATGGTCATCGGTTCCGATGGGCGCAAACGCTCGCACACCTTTCATCGCGTGCTGATCCGCTCCGCCGCACGGCTCCATTACGAACAGGCACAGCTTGCGGTGTCTGGCCGGACCGACGAGGTGACCGAGCCAATCGTCAAGA
>JASHVC010000192.1 GCA_030039655.1 Xanthobacteraceae bacterium
CGTCGTCAGTTTGCCGTCGTGGGAGCTGTTCGACCGGCAGGATGAAAGTTACCGGGAGAGAGTGTTACCGAAAGCCATCAGAGCGCGCGTGGCTGTCGAGGCCGCTTCGCCGCGCGGGTGGGAGCGCTACGCAGGCGTGGACGGCGCTATTCTCGGCATGTATCGATTCGGCGCTTCAGCGCCGATTAAGGAAATACTGAAGGCTTTCGGCTTTACTCCCGAACACATTGTCGAGGCCGCCAAAGCCCAGATCGAAAAATGGAAACAGTCATGAACCCGTTGTGATCGCTTGCGGAAAAAGGCCAATCGGTCTGGCTCGATTTTCTGTCGCGCGACATCATTGCGAACGGCCAACTCAAGCGGCTGATCGATGACGATGGCCTTAGCGGCATCACGTCGAATCCTTCGATCTTCGAGAAGGCGATCGGCGAATCTGATTCTTACGACGATGAGATCAGGCGCCTCGTCGGCGAGGGCGACACCGCGCTCGGCACGGTCTACGAGAAGGTGGTCACCGCGGACATCGCGGCCGCGGCCGACATGCTGCGGCCGCTCTACGACAAGACCGAGGGCCGGCACGGTTTCGTCAGCCTGGAAGTGTCGCCCTATCTCGCCATGGATACGGCCGCGACGATCGACGAGGCACGTCGGCTGTGGGCCGCGGTCGCGCGCGACAACATTTTCATCAAGGTGCCCGGCACCAAGCCCGGCATTCCAGCGATCCGCCAACTGCTCGCCGAGGGGCTCAACATCAACATCACGCTGTTGTTCTCGCAGCAGGTCTACGAGGAGGTCGTCGGAGCGTTTCTGTCCGCCCTTGAGGAGCGCGCCGCGGCGGGCAAGCCGATCAACCGGATCGCCAGCGTCGCCAGTTTCTTCGTCAGCCGCATCGACACCGTGGTCGACAAGCAGTTGGACGAAGCCGCGGCGCGGGCAAAGAGTGACGCCGAGCGCGCGGCGCTGACGCGCCTTCGCGGCAAGGTCGCGATCGCAAACGCCAAGCTTGCTTATCGGCATTGGCAAAAATGTTTCTCGGACGCGCGCTGGGAACGGCTGAGAAAGCTCGGCGCGCGACCCCAGCAATTGCTGTGGGCCTCCACGGGGACAAAAAATCCGGCGTACAGCGATGTGCTATACATCGACGAACTGATCGGCCCCGAAACCGTCAACACCATGCCGGAAAAGACCATGGACGCGTTCCGCGACCACGGCAAAGTGCGCGACACGCTGACCGCCGACGTGGACGCAGCCGCGCAGACCCTTGCGGCGATCGAGCGCGCCGGCATCTCGCTCGATACCGTTACCGACAAGCTCGTCGACGATGGCGTGACGCTGTTCTCCGATGCATTCGACAAGCTCAACGCAGCGCTCGCCGAAAAGCGCCGGCACATATTAGGCACGGCGCTTGATGAGCAAACACTCGCGCTGCCGGAGCCTTTGAAAAAGGATATTGGCAAAGCATCCGAGGACTGGCGCTCGCGAGGAAATATCCGCCGGCTTTGGGCCGAGGACGCTTCGCTGTGGACCGGCCACGATGAAGCCGACTGGCTTGGCTGGCTTGACGTGGCCGATGCGCAGTTGCGCGACATGCCGAGCTTGAATGAGTTTGCCGCCGAAGTGCAGGCGCAAGGCTTTAGCGACGCGCTGCTTCTCGGCATGGGCGGTTCAAGCCTCGGTCCTGAGGTTCTGGCCGAGAGCTTGGGATCGGCGAAGGGCTTTCCCAAACTGCATGTGCTCGACTCCACCGACCCGCAGTAGGTGAAGCGCTTCGAGAAGAAAGTCGATCTCAAGCGCACGCTATTCATCGTCTCCAGCAAGTCGGGGTCAACGCTGGAGCCGAACGTCCTCATGGATTATTTCTTCGGCAAGGCATCGGAGGCCATCGGTGCGGCCGACGCTGTCCGGCATTTCGTCGCGATCACCGATCCGGGATCGCATCTGGAAAAGGTCGCCAAGCAAAAGGGCTTTCATCGCATCTTCCACGGCATTCCCAGTATCGGCGGACGCTATTCGGTGCTCTCGCCGTTCGGCATCGTGCCGCTAGCCGCCATCGGCCAAGACGTGCACGCGTTTCTTGAGTCGGCCTTGGTGATGGTTCGCTCCTGCGGACCTGAGGTGCCGCCCGCGCAAAATCCCGGCGTCGAACTCGGACTGGCGATTGGTGTGGCGGCGTTGCAGGGACGCGACAAGGTCACTGTCATTGGCTCGCCCTCGATCGCCTCGTTTAGCGCCTGGGCCGAGCAATTGTTGGCCGAGTCCACCGGCAAGAACGGCAAGGGCGTTATTCCGATCGACGGCGAGCCGCTCGGCGAACCCTCGGTATACGACGCCCATCGGCTGTTTATCTATCTGCGCGACGCCGCGCATCCCAATACGTCTCAGGACAAGGCCATGGCAGCGCTTGAACGCGCTGGACAGCCGGTCGTGCACATTGGGCTCGCGTCGCCGGACTTCATTGCCCAGGAATTCTTCCGCTTCGAGATTGCGACCGCCGTCGCGGCAGCCGTCATCGGCATCAATCCGTTCGATCAGCCGGATGTCGAAGCCAGCAAGGTCGAAACGCGCCAGCTCACCGACGCTTATGAAAAGAGCGGCGCGCTCGCCACGGATACGCCGGTCTTCAAACAAAACGGCATCGCGCTCTACACCGATGAACGCAACGCCCAGGCGTTGCGCCAAGCCGGAGCGAACTCCACGCTGGAGAGCTGGCTCGGCGCACATTTCGGGCGCCTCCACGACGGCGATTATTTCGCCATCCTGGCCTATCTGGACCGCAGCGAGGCTCACATAGAGCCGTTGCAAAAGCTGCGAACCGCCGTGCGTGACTCCAAACACATCGCCACCTGCCTGCAATTCGGACCGCGCTTCCTGCACTCGACCGGTCAAGCCTACAAGGGCGGCCCGAACTCCGGCGTTTTTCTTGAGGTCACGGCGGGCAGCTCCGAGGATGTGAAAGTTCCCGGCCACAAGGCGAGCTTCGGCATCATCGAGGCGGCCCAGGCGCGCGGCGATCTTCGCGTGCTCGAACAGCGCGGGCGCCGCGTCTTGCGCGCGCATCTGGCGCACGACCTCGAGGCTGGATTGGCCGAACTCAACAAGGCGGCGCGATCGGCATTGCGATGAGGTGAGCCCATGCAGCTTGGTGTCGTCGGTCTCGGCCGCATGGGCGGCAACATCGCGCAGCGACTGATGCGCCACGGCCATTCGTGCGTGGTCTACGACAAAAGCCCCGATGCGGTCGCGTCCATTGCCGGCAAGGGCGCGACCGGCAGCCGCAACCTCGACGATCTCGTAGCAAAGCTCACCGCGCCGCGCGCCATCTGGCTCATGCTGCCCGCCGGAAAAATAACCGAAGACGCTGTGCAGGAGCTCGGTGGCGCCTTGAAGTCGGGCGATATCCTGATCGACGGCGGCAATACATTTTATAAGGACGACGTGCGCCGTGCGCGCGAGCTGAAACCGAAGGGGATCCATTATCTCGATGTTGGCACCAGCGGCGGCGTCTGGGGCTTCGAACGCGGCTATTGCCTGATGATCGGGGGCGACAAGGAGCCGGTCACTTATCTCGACCCGATTTTCTCGGCCCTCGCGCCCGGCCTCGGCAACATCGAGCGAACGGCCGGCCGCGATGGACGCGATAATCGGCCGGAACGCGGCTACATGCATTGTGGCCCGAGCGGATCGGGGCACTTCGTCAAGATGATTCACAACGGCATTGAGTACGGCCTGATGCAGGCCTACGCGGAAGGCTTTGCCATCCTCAAAGGCGCGACCTCCAAGCAGCGGCCGCCTGACGAGCGCTGGGACCTCGATGTCGCCGATATCGCCGAAGTCTGGCGACGCGGCAGCGTAATTTCGTCATGGCTGCTCGATCTCACGTCTATCGCGCTGGCCGACGACCCCAAGCTCGACGGATTCTCAGGCGTGGTGGAAGATTCCGGCGAAGGGCGCTGGACCGTGATGGCGGCAATCGAGGAAGCGGTGCCCGCGAACGTGATTTCGGCTGCACTCTATGCCCGCTTTCGTTCGCGCGACGATCACGGTTTTGCCGATCGGCTTCTCTCGGCGATGCGTAAGGAGTTTGGCGGACATATCGAACCGAAGGGTCCGTGAGCATGGATATTGCGGCGCCAAGTCTGACTACTGCCGCCGGCAGTGCGCTGCGCCGCGCCGACCCTTGCGCCTTCGTCATTTTCGGCGCCGCCGGCGACCTGACCAAGCGGCTGCTGCTCCCCGCGCTCTACAACCTTGCCGCTGGGCAGCTTCTTCACGAGGCCTTTGCCGTCGTCGGCGTGGCGCGCGCCGAAATGTCCGACGATGACTTTCGCCGGCAAATGGCCGCCGCTCTGAAAGAGTTTGCCGGCAACGGTATCAACGAAGAAGCACGCGATGGGCTGATTTCCCGCTGCCGCTACGTGCAGGGCGATTTCGACGATCCTTCCACCTATGGCCAACTGAAGGATGAGCTTGCCAAAGTCAGCCGCGCCTACAACACCGGCGACAATTGTCTGTTCTATCTGGCGACGCCGCCGGATTTGTTCGCCCATGTGGCGCGCCTGCTCGGCGAGGCCGGCTTGGCGAAAGAAGAAAATGGATATTGGCGGCGCCTCATCATCGAAAAACCCTTCGGTTTCGATCTGCAATCGGCTTGCGCGCTGAACAAGGAGCTTCTCGGCGCCTTTTCGGATCATCAGATCTATCGGATCGACCATTATCTCGGCAAGGAAACCGTGCAGAACATCATGGTTCTGCGCTTTGCCAACGGCATGTTCGAGCCGATCTGGAACCGGCACCACATCGACCACGTGCAGATCACTGTCGCCGAGACCGTGTCGGTGGAAAGCCGCGGCAAGTTCTACGACCGCACCGGCGCGCTGCGTGACATGGTCCCCAATCATTTGTTCCAGCTGTTGGCGCTGACCGCCATGGAACCGCCGATTCGGTTCGAGGCCGATGCGGTACACGCCGAGAAGCTGAAAGCCATCAGGGCGATCCATCCCTTGAGCAAAGACGGCGCGTTCACCGACGTGGTTCGCGGCCAATACACCGCCGGAAGCGTCAAAGGTAAGCCGGTGGTGGCGTACCGGGATGCGCAGGGCGTGTCACCGCAGAGCGTGACCGAAAGCTACGTCGCCATGCGTTTGATGATCGACAATTGGCGCTGGGCCGGTGTGCCGTTCTATCTGCGCACTGGTAAAGCGCTCGCCGCACGAAGAACGGAAATCGCCATCAAGTTCCGCAGCGCGCCGCTGGCGCTGTTCCGCGACATGCCCGTCGACAGCCTGGCGCAGAATCTCCTCATCTTGCGCATTCAACCCGACGAAGGCGCGGCGCTGCACTTCAACGCCAAGATTCCCGGCCCTGACGTCCGCATCGAAAACGTGCGGATGAATTTCAAGTACGCGGATTATTTCGACGCGGCGCCGAGCACCGGCTACGAAACGCTGATCTACGACTGCATGATCGGCGACCCGATGCTGTTCCAGCGCGCGATCGACATCGAGGCGGGCTGGTGCGTGGTCGACCCCATTCTTCAGGCCTGGGGCGAGGCTGGTGCGCGCGACCTCTACACTTATCCCGCGGGAAGCGATGGACCAAAAGCGGCCGACTCGCTTCTCTCACGCACCGGCCAACAATGGCGGCCGATCACATGAGCGCCGGCGCCGCCCAAACTCGCGTATCTGATACCCCCGAGCAGTTGGCGCACCAGGCGGCCGACTGGATCGTCGAGCAGGTGTCGAAGTCCGGCCCGCAATTCGCCCTGTGCCTGAGCGGCGGCGAAACGCCCAAGCGTCTCTATGAGCTTCTCGCCACGCCCGCGTATCAGGCACGCGTGCCCTGGGATCGCACCCATTGCTTTTGGGGCGACGAGCGCTTGGTCCCTCACGACGATCCGCGAAGCAATTATCACATGGCGTGGGAAGCGATGCTGCGACATGTGCCAATCCCCGCCGAAAACATCCATGCGATCCCCACGGAGCATATGAGTCCCGCAGCCAGCGCGGCCGCTTACGCAACGACGCTCAAGCGCTTTTATGGCGCGGATATGCTGGACCCCGGAGAGCCGCTCTTCGATCTGACGCTGCTCGGTCTCGGCGAGGACGGTCACATCGCTTCGCTGTTTCCGCACAGCCCAGCTCTGGCGGAGACCGAGCGGTGGGTCGTTCCGGTTGTGGGCGAGACTCCGCCCGACCGCATCACTCTGACCTACCCGGTGCTTGCCAGTAGCGGCGTCACCGCGTTTCTGGTGGCCGGAGGGAGCAAACGCAACGCATTAGCCCGCGTCCGCTCCGGCGATCCGGCACTGCCGGCGTCGCGCTTGCAACCGGCCGGCGATCTCTATTGGTTCATCGACCGCGCCGCAGCCGCAACGCCGGCATTCAGCGGTACGTAATGACCCATTTGATTTGGAGTAATTAGATGGACACCGCGCAACCGCATTTTACCAGCGACGTGCGCCCCGACATCGCCGCGATGGAAGCCTCCCCGGCGATGCCGTCGATCCTGGTGGTGATGGGCGTTTCCAGCAGCGGAAAATCGACAGTCGGCACCCTGCTGGCCGGTCAATTGCATTGGGATTTCGAGGACGGCGACTGGTTTCATCCAGCGCGCAACATCGACAAAATGCACGCCGGCATTCCGTTGACGGACGAAGACCGGGCACCGTGGCTGATCGCCATTGCGGATTTCATCGACCAGGCGCGCCTCTCCGGAAAGCGCGTGGTGATAGCCTGTTCGGCGCTCAAGCGCCGCTACCGCACCGTTATCATCGGCAATCGTCCGGACGTGCGGCTGATATATCTGAAGGGCGATATGGAACTGATAGGCCGCCGCTTCGCCGCTCGCCACGAGCATTTCATGCCGCCAAGTCTGCTGCAGAGTCAGTTCGACGCCCTGGAAGAGCCCGGACCCGACGAACATCCCATCGTGGTGTCGATTGAACCGCGGCCGCGGGAGATCGTGGCCAAAATCCTGGACGCGCTCAAGGCGCAAACTTCGGAACCGGATGGCGCGCCGTGCCGATGAGCCACGGGTTCCAATAGAATCCGCTCGCAGCAGACAAAACCGCGAACCTGCAGGGCGAAGGGGAGTCTTCGCGATTTGGAATACGCATCGTGTTACCGCGTCAACGTTCGTTGAGTTGCCGCAATTTCGCACACGGTCGCTAAAGATTTGAACAAATTGGAACTCCCAAGCCATTGATAGCTTTACAATGAGGGATGCGTCCTCAAATCACCGCATTGTCGAGCCAGAATTTCTCGGCCATCAATGGTATCGTACTGATTCGAAATGGCGAACGAAAAAAGCGGAGGCCAGATGATCGTGCAAACTCGGAAACTCGCCTTAGCGGGTCTGGTGGCTCTCCTTGCAGCCATCCATTCCGCTGCAGCGGCCGACCCGTCTGTCGTTGGCTTGTGGCAGAAAGTCGACGAGGAAACTGGCAAACCCGTCAGTTGGTTCCTTTTCGTCGAGCACAGCGGTCTCTACGAAGGAGTCGTCGCGAAATACTTTTTGCGGCCGGGCGACACCCCCAATCAGATTTGTTCGGCTTGCCGTGACGATCGCAGGAACGAGCCCTTACTCGGTCTATCGCTGATCCGGGGCATGGAACGCAACGGCTTGAACTATGATCACGGGAACATTCTCGATCCGCGCGACGGGGATGTTTACAACGCCGTGATGCGGGTGAGCCCCGACGGCCAGACGTTGACCGTGCGCGGCTATCTCGGCATCGAGCTGTTCGGGCGCAACGAAGTTTGGCATCGCCTGCCCGAAACCGCATACAAGGATCTCGACCCGATTATCATCGCCCGCTATCTGCCTCAGCGCACGC
>JASHVC010000193.1 GCA_030039655.1 Xanthobacteraceae bacterium
TCGCTCAATTCAAGAAAATTGCCGCGCTTGTTGGCGCCCGCATTGTTGATCAAGATGTCAAGCCGGCCGAATGTGTTGGATACCGCGTGCACAATATTTGCCGGCGCGGCGATTAACGTCAGATCGGCGGGGTAAGAAGCGACTTTGCGACCGAGCGAGCGGATCTCATCTGCAACACGGCCAAGCGCTGTCGCGTCTCGGGCCGTCAGCATGACGTCGCAACCGGCGGCGGCCAGTTCGAGCGCAATACCGCGGCCGATGCCGCGGCTTGAGCCGGTGATCAACGCGACCTTGCCGGCAAGCTCACTAACTTTGTTATTCATGGATGAATCGGCTCTGATGTCCGCTGTCCGATCGACTTCGTAGAGTGGTGCAGGCGCTATTTTGTTGGTCCAGCCGCATCTTCCACTGTGCGGATATTGACTTCCGATTCAAGGGTCCGGTGCACCGGACATTTGTCGGCAATCTCCATCAAGCGCGAGCGCTGTTCGACGTCGAGGTTGCCCACAAGCGTGATGCCGCGCTCGATACGGTCGATCATGCCCGCCTTGGTCTCGCACTCGGCGCAATCGGTGGCGTGGATCTTGTTGTGGTGCAGACGGACAACGGTTTGTTCGAGCGGCAAGCTCTTGCGATCGGCGTAAAGTCGCAGCGTCATTGACGTGCAAGCACCGAGCCCGGCGAGCAGCAGATCATACGGACCGGGCCCGCTGTCCATGCCACCCGCCTTCACCGGCTCGTCGGCCAAGAACCGATGCGAGCCGACCGTGATTTCCTGCTGGAACAGACCGCGCCGCGTTTCGCGCACCATGACGGTGCCAGGCTCGGTGTCCGGCATCGCTTGCGCATCGGTGGCCATCTCCAGATAGCGCTCAGCCCAGGCCGCGATCACGCCCGCTACGTAGGCGGCGTCGCTCGGACGGCTGATGAGGTGGTCGGCACCGGCGAGCGAGATGAAACTCTTCGGATGCTTGGCAGCCAGGAAAATGTGGCTGGCATTGTCAATGCCGACCGTCTCGTCGGTGGGTGAATGAAATATCAGCAGCGCTTTGTGCAGCGCGCCGATACGGGTGGTGAGCGTTTGCTCGGCAATATCGTCGAGAAAGGCGCGGCGAACCTTGAACTGCCGGCCGCCGAGAGTGACCTCAACCTCGCCCTGCAACGCGATGTTGGCGACTTGATCTTTGAGCAAGCCGGCGACGTGCGCCGGATCGGCGGGCGCATTGATCGTCACCACGGCGCGGGCTTCGGCGATGCGATGCGCGGCAGCGAGCACCGCCGAACCGCCGAGGCTGTGGCCGATGAGGATCGCGGGCGCGGCGAGCTTCTCTCTCAAATGGTCCGCCGCTGCGACCAGTTCATCGACGTTGGATGAGAACGTGGTGTTCGCAAACCCGCCTTCGCTGGCGCCGAGGCCGGTGAAATCGAAGCGCAGCACCGCGATGCCGTGCAGCTTCAAACCTTCGGCAATACGCCGCGCCGCCTTGTTGTCCTTACCGCAGGTGAAGCAATGGGCAAACAGCGCCACGGCCCGCACCGTGCCCTCCGGCCGGTCGAGCAGCGCCGCAAGCGTGTTGCCCTGAGCGTTGCGAAAGTCGAATTTCTCCGCCGGCATGGGCACCTCCTTAGTTCCAGCCAGCATAAGCCCGTTTTCGGGCTTCGGCGCGGCGCGGCCGCCAAAAACAAAGAAGGGCTGCCCTTGGCGGACAGCCCTTCCATTGTCAGGCCGTGGCCCGGTTGCGTAGGCGGTCTTCTGCCTTACGCACGTGAGCCCGGTGGTGGATTAGACCACCTAGGCGAGGACCTCGGCAGAGGCGAGGATCCAGTTCACGAATGCCGGCGACCGCGGCGATAGACAATGAGACACTGGATCACCTCCTTTCGGTTGTTGACGAAGGCCTCCAATATAGGGCGGTCGTCAGCATTTGGAAGACGTGTTTGTGTCACAGTTGACCGCCGCCGCAGCTTAGTGACGTGAAAATCGGTTTTTCAGGGGATGTGGGGGCCGTCGCTGACGGGCCATAGCCTCTCATCCCCACTTTGAATTTCTTTGACTTAAGACGCCTAATTGCATTTACTTCCACCAATGGTTGCTGCGCCTTCAGCAGAAGCGTGTGAGGACGAAGCTCCAACATCATCCGCTGATCTTAACGAGAGGAGCAAGCCGACGATCGTCGTCCGGAGATTGAACGGCAAATTTCAGGGGGGGACAGCCATGCGGTCACTTTGGTGTTTAGTTTCTATCGCTTTGTTAATGCCGCTTTCGACTCAAGCAGGCGAGCTGGTAATCCGAAATGCGTCCGCTTCCGCAATCGTTTGTCATGCCGACGGCTATACTGCTGCGACTGGGTGGCCCTCCACGTGGGATATCACGGTTCACCCAGGATCAAGCTTCTCGCTCGCGCCGAGCTATAATCGATCCCCGGTGATTCTCGATTGGGCCGAATGCGGCGGCCTCAAAACCCGGGGTATGGGGATAACGCCGCAAGGCAATGATGGACTCGTATTATTTACCGGCAAACAAAAACGGGTTCTCAACATCGCGCTATATCCCGACATTCCGAGTCATCCAAATGGCAATTTTCGTTATCTACTCGACCATGTTGTTAGCGCCTATCAGGCAATCGACCCCAACGTACTCCTGAACGCGGTGATGGCCGATGAAGACAAGATTTACAGTTTCGATGGCCTGCCGACGATACTTGGCTCCACCGGCTATGACGTTGTTGAGCTGGATACGCTCTATCTCGGTTTTCTCGCCTCCAGTAATTTGATAACGCCGGCCAAGATCACAGGCGACGAGCCTTTACCCGTGGCGAAGGCTGCGTCCACCTACCACGGCGTACTTTACGGCGTACCGAGCTGGCTGTGTATGGATTTTATCTTCTCATACTCGTCTGCGCTGAAATCCGTGCACACGCTGAGCGAACTCGTAAGCTTTCTCGCGAGTAAGTCAAAAACGGAGCTAGCGCTACTGGCCGATTACGACGGCTCGTGGCGTATACCGTCCATTTATATCAATGCCTATGTACAAGCTTTCGGATATCAAAATATCGCGAAGGCGTTGACTATGCCGCCGGAGCCCTCGGTGATTGCCAATTTGAAGGCTTTGGCCGGCACTTGCGATTTTGCGTCAACTAACTCGTGCATCAATGGAACGAACCATGCCGAGCCCGACGGCACCATAGAACGCGTTTTCGCGAGTGGGAATGCTACGAGCGATATGGGTTTTTCCGAGCAATCGTTCTACATACTCCTCAATCGGCCTAACGGAAGCGTGACAATCGTTCCTGCCACTTGGGGAGAAAAACCGCAGCCGCTGCTCTATAGCGACACGTTTGTCACCAACAAAAGCACATGCTCGTCGGCTGCGTGCCAGGACGATAGCGCTGCATTCACCGCTCTGATGACCGGGATCAAGATGAAGAATTATATTGCATTTTCGCGGGACCTTCTCGCGAATGAGCCGCCGCGACACTTGCTTGTTGCGACGCAGCGCTTTTGGGCGCAACCAAAAGTCCGTCACGATCCCATATACGCCCAAGTAGCCACCATCGTCCGGGATGGCCAGCCGTTTCCGAACGACTTCACCCAGCAAAAACAGTCGGAGATGGACACCGCGCTTTGCGCAACCCTCAAAGCGGACGTGCCAGGCTACAAATGTAAGTAGCATTGTAGTTGCGAGGTCACTACGTCCGTGCGGAGCTTATAGTCCAGCGTTACCGTCGTACTTGCGCTCTTTACCGCCCCAACTCCCGCATCGCGGCGTCGAGGCCTTCGAGCGTCAGCGGATACATGCGCCCGCCCATGATTTGCCGCATGAGGCGAATCGAGGCCGTCGTGTCGCACTCGTGCTCGACCACCGGATTAAGCCAGACGCATGAGGGGTAGGTGCGGACAACGCGCTCCATCCAGACATTGCCCGGCTCCTCGTTGAAATGCTCGACCGAGCCGCCGGGTGCCATGATCTCGTATGGCGACATCGACGCATCGCCGACGAAGATCACCTTGTAGTCGTGCGGATAGGTGTGCAGCACATCCCAGGTCGGCGTCGTTTCCTTCCAGCGCCGCGCGTTCTGCTTCCACACGCGCTCGTAGAGGCAATTGTGGAAATAGAGATGCACCATGTGTTTGAATTCGGTCTTGGCAGCGGAGAAAAGCTCCTCGGTCGCCTTCACGTGCCAATCCATCGAGCCGCCGATATCGAAGAACAGCAGCACCTTGATGGTGTTGTGCCGCTCCGGCCGCATCAGAATGTCGAGATAACCCTTGTGCGCGGTGCCCTTGATGGTGCCGTCGAGGTCGAGCTCTTCGGGCGCGCCGGTGCGGGCGAACTTGCGCAAGCGGCGCAGCGCAATTTTGATGTTACGGGTGCCGAGCTCGACGTCGCCATCCAAATCCTTGAACTCGCGCTTGTCCCACACCTTCACGGCGCGGAAATTGCGGTTCTTGTCTTGGCCGATGCGGATGCCTTCGGGATTGTAGCCGTAGGCGCCGAACGGCGAGGTGCCGCCGGTGCCGATCCATTTCTTGCCGCCCTGGTGGCGCCCCTTCTGCTCAGCCAGGCGCTGGCGCAATGTTTCCAGAAGCTTGTCGAGGCCGCCCATGGCCTCGATCTGCTTTTTCTCTTCCTCGGTGAGATATTTTTCGGTGAGCTTTTTCAGCCACTCGATCGGGATTTCGGCGGTGAGCGCCTGCTCGACGAGGTCGAGACCTTTGAACACGTGGCCGAACACGCGATCGAACTTGTCGAGATTGCGCTCGTCCTTCACCAGCGCCGATCGCGACAAATAATAGAACGACTCAACCCGCCGGTCGGCCAGATCCTGCTCCATGGCCTCCATGAGCGTGAGGTACTCGCGCAGCGTTACCGGTACCCCGGCCGCGCGAAGCTCGTGAAAGAAGGTGGCGAACATGATCAGATTCTAATGCCCGACGCGGCGGCCGTCGAGCGCATCGCCGGCCGCCGTCAGCGCGTTGCAAAGTGCCCTACTCCGGCTTCCGCAGCCAAAGTTCGAAGCCGATCGGGTCCAACCGCAGATCACCTCCTCCAAACTGCGATTGCGACGCCAACTTTGTAATTCCTTCCTGGGTGTACGCGCGCTTTTTCAGCATGGTGTTGAACGTCCACTTGATGATCGCACCATTGATCAAGCCTTTGCCTTCTGTGTAGTCGCGAATGGCTTGCGGCGAAAAGTCCTTGCGCAGATCGATGATAAGCGCCGTTCCGCCAGGCTTGAGCACGCGATGCATTTCGTTGAGCGCCACCAACGGGCGTGCAAAGTTCTTGAAGGCTGCACGGCACAAGATGAAGCTGAACGCATTTGCCGGATAGGGCATGTCGGAGGCATCGCCTTCCTCGAAGCAAACATCCACTCCAGCTTTGTCCGCATTCGCGATCGCGATGCTCACGAAGGTGCGGCTTATATCGAGCCCGATCATCCGGCATCGTGTCAGCTTGAAAAGTTCGATGGCGAGGTAACCTGGCCCTGGGGCGATCTCCAGTACGCGGTCGCCGGCTCTGATCCGAGATGACAGCTGGCGCGCCAGCTTCTTGAACTCGTCAAGATTCTTGCCAGTCTGCCGCGCGTACCAATTGGCGATGAATCCTTCCATGCCTACGCCTTTGAAGGCTTTCGCTGGTGCGGCGCCGTTTGTCGTTGCTTGCATCATGGTTGTCTCCATTCAAAGAAACAGAGTTGTGCGGCCGCATGCGCGACCTGGCTGTTCTCGCGGAGATTCGGCTGGTAGGTTGGATTTGCGTGCCTGAAACCAGCGCGCTCCGCGCGTTCGGTCTTGGGTTCGAGGCCCCGGCGATGTTCCAGCATCGTCGGGGCTGCCCATGTGGGTCGTGCGAGGTCAGCTCATCGGCGCACCTCCAAACTCCCGGTACAACTTCGCCATGGTAACCTCGCGATCCTGATGAAGGCCGCGCCAGAGATCGAGCGGCCCCCACCCGCTCTCGATGCGTCGCGCAAGTTCAGCGACGAAGAGTTGCTCGGCCTTCATCAGCGCGAGCCGATATTCAGTCTCAATCAGAAAGATCGGGGGAAAGTTCGCCAAGCTCGCCTGCGAGATCGCGCGCGACAGGATTGCTGCGTCGTCCTCGATTAGTTCGAGGCGTCGTCGCAGCAATGTCAGCGCCTCGTCGGGTGGCAGCACGGGCAGCAGCGACAGCGCCGCTTCAAACTGCGGATATTCCTTGGATGGCTGGCCGACCAAGTCCGCCATCCAATCGTGCAATTCGTCGCGGCCGGCCGCCGTGATTTCATACACCGTGCGTTCAGGACGCTTGCCCTCTCGAGAGGTTTCGCGGGCGACAATAAAGCCCCGCCCCAGCAGCAGTTCGATCACCGTATAGAGCGAGCCGTAGCGCAGCTTGATGCTGTCTTCCTTGCGCCGCTGCTTGAGGACCAGGCCCATTTCGTAGGGGTGCATCGGCCGCTCGAACAGCAGCGCGAGCACGGCAAGCGCCAGGGGATTTGACGGATGAGATTGCCGGGCCATCGATTAGCCTGTGACGTTTATTCGTATACGAATATACGGCATGGAGTATCCGGGTCAAGAATTTTAAAAGATATATCTTGCGCTATAACACAGAAAGAGCTATCTGGCGATATATCTTTCGTACAAAGGAGAAATT
>JASHVC010000194.1 GCA_030039655.1 Xanthobacteraceae bacterium
AGCGTCGGATTTTCGGTTGCGGCGCGCAGATAGGAACCCAGCCGCGTGCGCTCAATCGCAAACCATGTAGCCAGGCACACCGCCAAGGAGAGCACGATCACCCAGGCGCGATAATTGGGCAGAAACATGAAGCCGAGATTGCGGCCGCCCTGCAGCGCGCTCGGAATCTGATACGGCTTCCCGGAAGAGCCGTAGTAGTTGCGGAACAATCCCTCGATGATGAGCGCGAGACCGAAGGTAAGAATCAGGCCGTAGAGATGATCGAGCTTACTCACGTGTCGCAGGAATAGTCTCTCGACGAGGATTCCGGTCGCTCCAATCAGGATCGGGACGACGACAAGCGCTGCCCAATAATTGAGTCCGAGATTTTGCAGCAGCAAATACGCAGCAAACGCGCCCATCATGTATTGGGCGCCATGGGTGAAATTGATGATGTTGAGCATGCCGAAGATGACGGCAAGCCCGAGGCTCAGCAGAGCGTAGAACGATCCGTTGATCAGGCCGAGCAACAGTTGCCCGAACAGGGCCTGCGACGGAATGCCGAAGATTTCAAACATGCCCACCACGCTCAGAGCTTTCGCTCTGTTTCCCCGCGTCTTCGGACAAAGCCCCTCCCCCGGCTGCGAGAGCGGCAGTCGGCAGTGCTGCGCTCAGTTCTGGGCGCTAACCAACGGACAATTATCGTCCTTCAAGGGACGGAATGCCTCATCCGCCGGAATGGTCGCTTTGAGGATGTAATCGTCGCCGGGATATTTCGATTCTGCCGGCGACTTGACCTGGAACAGATAGGCGGGATGGATCGTGCGGCCGTCGACGCGAACGGAGCCTTTGCCGAACAGCGGATCGTCGGTCGGCATCTCTTTCATCTTGGCGACCACGGCTTTGCCGTCCGCGCCGCTTTTCAACTCGGCAACGGCCTTCAAATAATGCAGGACCGACGCATAGACGCCGGCCTGGTTCATGCTCGGGAATTTGCCGGGCCGGTCAGCCTGCCAGCGCTTGGTCCAGGCACGGGTGCCGTCGTTCAAATCCCAGTAGAACGTTTCGGTGAGGACCAGGCCTTGTGCGATCTTCAAGCTAAGCGCCTCGACGTCGGGGAGGAAGACAAGCAGCCCGGCGAAGTGCTGGCCGCCGGCCGTGATGCCGAATTCGGCACCCTGTTTGATCGAGTTGATGGTATCACCGCCAGCGTTGGCGAGACCGATGACCTGCGCCTTCGATTGCTGGGCTTGCAGCAGGAACGACGAGAAATCCTGGTTGTTGAGCGGAACGCTGACGCTGCCGAGCACCTTGCCGCCATTCTCGAGAACGACCTTCGTGGTATCGCGCTCCAGCGCATGGCCGAAGGCGTAGTCAGCAGTGATGAAGAACCATGTGGTGCCGCCGGTCTTTACCACCGACTTGCCTGTACCGTTGGCGAGCATCCAGGTGTCATAGGTCCAGTGAATGGTGTTGGGCGAGCATTTCGGGCCGGTGAGATCGGAGATCGCCGCGCCGGAGACAAGGAACACCTTGTTCTTTTCCCGAGTAACATCGCTCACAGCCAGCGCAACGGCTGAATTCGGCACGTCCGCGATCATGTCGACATGATCGACGTCGTACCATTGGCGGGCGATGTTCGAGCCGATGTCGGGCTTGTTCTGATGGTCGGCGCTGACCAAATCGACCTTCAGGCCATGGGCTTCGGGATTGAAGTCCGCAATCGCCATTTTGGCGGCGGCAAGCGAGCCGGGGCCGGTGTCGTCGGCATAGAGGCTCGCCATATCAGTGAGCACGCCGATCTTGACGTTGACTTGCGCCTGGGCCGCGGTCGTCATCAGCGCGCCAAGCACAAGTGCCAAACCTGCTGCAGTCCTCATTGCATCCTCCCTGTGGGGCGGGCTTTTTTGCCCTTTGTTACTAACGTGCAAAGACCCCAAAATAGTGGTGGAGCCCGTCCATATCGATCAATGGGCCAACTCACTTCGCAGCGCTGACCAGCGGACAATTATCGTCTTTCAGCGGGCGAAAGGCTTGGTCCGCCGGAATCGTGGTGCGTAGCGTGTAATAGTCCCCCGGATATTTGGACTCTTCGGGCTTCTTTACTTCGAAGAGATACGCGGGATGAATCTTGCGGCCATCGGCGCGGATCGTACCTTTACCAAACAGGGGATCGTCCGTTGGCATCTCCTTCATTTTTGCAATGACGACCTTGCCGTCCGCAGCGCTCTTAAGTTCGGCGACCGCCTTCAGGTAGTGGGTGATCGCGGAATAGACGCCGGCGTGAATCATGGTCGGGAATTTTCCGGCCCGTTCGGCCTGCCAACGTTTGGTCCACGTGCGGTTGGCATCATTCATGTCCCAATACCAGGTTTCGGTCAGCGTGAGGCCCTGCGCCACTTTCAGACCAAGCGCATTGACGTCGCTCACGAACACGAGCAGCCCGGCAAAGTGCTGGCCGCCGGCCGTGATGCCGAACTCAGCGCCTTGCTTGATTGAATTGATGGTGTCGCCCCCGGCATTGGCGAGCCCGATAATCTTCGCTTTCGATTGCTGGGCTTGCAGCAGGAACGACGAGAAATCCGCGTTGTTGAGCGGGACGTTGACGCTGCCCAGAACCTTGCCGCCGTTGGCGACGATAACCGCCGTGGTGTCACGCTCCAACGCATGGCCGAACGCATAGTCGGCAGTGATAAAGAACCAGGTGTCGCCGCCGGTCTTCACCAGCGCCGTGCCCGTCCCGTTGGCGAGCATCCAAGTGTCATAGGTCCAGTGGATCGTGTCCGGCGAACATTTTGCCCCGGTGAGATCGGAGCTGGCCGCGCCCGAGACCAGAAACGGCTTGTTCTTCTCCCGCGCCACCTCGTTTACGGCCAGCGCGACGCCGGAATTCGGTACGTCGACAATGACGTCGACGTGGTCGACATCGAACCATTGGCGCGCGATGTTGGCGCCCACGTCCGGCTTGTTGAGCATGTCGGCACTGACGATGTCGACCTTCAGGCCGTGAGCAGCGGGGTTGAAATCATCCACTGCCATCTTGGCGGCGGTGACCGATCCGGGACCGCCGAGGTCGGAGTACAGGCCCGACATATCGCTCATCACGCCTATCTTGACGCTGACTTGCGCCTGCACCGCGGTCGCCGTCAATGCGGCGAGCGCAACTGCCAAGCTTGCTGCAGTTCTCATTGCATCCTCCCTCTGGGGCGGGTTTTTGCCCTGCGTAACTCTATGTATCAAACTCCAAGATAGTCGTGGAGCTTATCCATATTCGACGTTAGTTGATCACTGGCGAATTGGTCGATGATTCGCCCATGTTCCATCACATAGTAGCGGTCGGCAATAGTCGCGGCGAAATGAAAATTCTGCTCGACCAGCAGAATTGTGAAGCCTTGCGCCTTCAGCGTCCCGATCGTGCGCCCGATCTGCTGGATGATGACGGGCGCCAAGCCCTCGGTCGGTTCGTCCAGCAGCAGAAGCCGTGCTCCAGTCCGCAAGATGCGCGCTATCGCCAGCATTTGCTGCTCGCCGCCGGAGAGCTTGGTGCCTTGGCTGGTCAGCCGCTCGCGCAGGTTGGGAAACAGTTCGTAAATACGATCGAGATCGAGCCCGCCCGGCCGCACCACCGGAGGCAGCAGCAGATTTTCCCGCACATCGAGACTGGCGAAAATGCCGCGCTCCTCCGGGCAAATGGCGACGCCGGCCCGCGCGATCGCATCGGATGAAAGCCCGACCAGCTCGCGGCCCTCAAGGCGCACTGAACCGCTGCGCTGTTCAACCATGCCCATAATCGATTTGAGCGTCGTGGTCTTACCAACGCCGTTGCGCCCGAGCAGCGTCACCACTTCGCCTGCAGGCACGTCGAAGGTGACGCCGTGAAGAATATGAGACTCGCCGTACCAGGCCTGCAGTTCATTCACTGCCAGCAGCGCGGGTGTCTCAGGCATGGCCGGTTCCCAGATAGGCCTCGCGTACGACGGGATTAGCCGACACGGTCTTGTAGTCGCCCTCGGCCAGAATTTCTCCACGGCTGAGCACGGTGATGCGGTCGCAAAGATTGGCGACAACGCTGAGGTTATGTTCGACCATCAGCACCGTGCGGTGCACCGCGAGCGACTTGATCAATGCACTAATGCGATCGATGTCCTCGCGGCCCATGCCCGACATCGGCTCGTCAAGCAACAGCATTTGCGGTTCAAGCGCGATGGTGGTTGCGATCTCCAGCGCTCGCTTGCGGCCATAGGGCAATTCCACGGCCAGCATGGACGCATATGGCGCGAGCCCGACATCGGCGATCAGCTCCTCAGCTCGCGCGTCGAGCGCATGGAGGACGCCCTTGCCCCGCCAGAAATCGAATGATCCGCCGCGCTGGCGCTGTAGCGCGATGCGCACGTTTTCCAACACCGTGAGATGCGGAAAGACGGCTGAGATCTGAAACGAGCGCACCAACCCGAGGCGGGCGACGTCAGCCGGCTTCAGCGCGGTTATGTCGCGCCCATCGAAGACGATGCGTCCCCGCGTCGGGCTCAAGAACTTGGTGAGCAGATTGAAGCAGGTGGTCTTTCCCGCGCCGTTCGGGCCGATCATGGCGTGAATGGCGCCGCGCGCGACCCGCAAGTTGACGGCGCGCACCGCGACAAAGCCGGCAAAATCTTTGGTCAGGTCTTCGGTTTCGAGGACCGTATCGCCAAGCACCAGCCCACCCCCACGCCGACATTGTCGGCATATTCCGACGAGGCGTAAAGGGCGGATGCGTCAGCGAATCTGAGAAAGGTTGACCCGCCCGGGGGGACGGGGCCGGGCGGGTCGAGGATCGGCGCGATGAGAGGGGGAGCGGGGGTTGCGCCGATAGTGGCAATCGGTACCTGCCACATCGATGGGTCGCGCCGCCCACTCGGAAGGTTCAGACTTCGATAATATTATTTTCAGCTTGGCGTTAAGGCCGCCACAGCGCCTACGCGCGTGCAGCCGGCATGGTCGCCTGCAGCGGCTTCTCCTCGAGAATGAGCATGGCCACAAACGCGACAAGCAACGTCGCGGCTCCGGCGAAGAATATTTCAGAGAAGCCTTTTATTGATGTCGCAGAGAGGCCATGGTCGCCCGTCCCAGCCTCCGGCACTCCCGCTAACACTACGGCTCCGAACGCCGCCACCAGGATCGTGCCGCCGAGCACGCGGGTAAAGTTCATGGCCCCGATTGCCGCCCCCAGATGGCCGGTAGCGACCGTGTTTTGCATCACGACCTGCGTCAATGGCGCTGTCGGTCCAAGGCCGACGCCGATGAGAAACAAAATGATTTCGAATCTCACTGGCGTCATGGTGTCGGCCCAGTATGCGAGCGCCAGCACGGCGGCCACGGCGATCAGAAGACAAACGTTCGGCAAGGTCTTGTAGTGCTTCACCCGGCCGATGAGCTGGCTGGAAAATCCGGCACTGGTGTTGAACGTCACCATTAGGACAATGACGCTCAGCCCGGACGCCGTCGCCGACCAACCGAGCCCACTCTGCAGATACATGGGCAGAAAGACATTGAGGCCGATGAGAGCGCCCCAGGAGAAGCAATTGGCCACTATCGCCACGCGCGCCACTGGGTCGGCCAGAATGGCAATGGGAATAAGCGGCTCGGCCGCCGTCAGCAGCCGTACGACGAAGCCGGCGCCGAGCAGAAGAGCGCAGGCCAGCAGCGCGATGACTGGCGCGGAAAGCCACGGATAGCGCACGCCACCGAGATTGAGCGCCAGCATGAACGAAGAACTTGCCGCCATGATCAGGATGGCGCCGATGAAGTCGAGCCGGTGCGGCCGGTCATAGCGCGGCAGGCGGCGCAGCACTGTAAGTGCAAGTGCGAAAGCTACGATGCTCAGCGGTATATTCCACAAAAAGATTACCCACCAATGCAGGTGATCGCAGATCCATCCGCCAAGCGCGGGGCCGCAGGCCGCTGCCGTGGTAAACGCGATGGAGAAATAGGTGTAATACCTGCCGCGGTCCTTTGGCGCCGCGATGTCGCCGAGAATGATTTGCGCGGTCGAGATAAGGCCGCCGCCACCGCAACCTTGCACGACGCGGCCACAGATCAGCATCAGCATGGTCGACGACGAAGCACTGATGAGCGCGCCCGTCATGTAAACGCCAAGAGCGATCGACAGCGCGGCGCGGCGCCCGCGAATATCGGCGAACTTGCCGTAAAGCGGCGTGAACGCCGTGGCGGCAATCAGATAGGCGGTGATCAGCCAGGGCAGATCGTGCACATCACCCAGCGCGCGGCCGATGGTCGGCAGCGATGTGGCCAGGATCGACTGGTCGATCGAGCCGACAAACACCGGCACCATCATGCCCATGGCGATGATGCGCCGTTCCGCGTGGGTGAGCGGCTTGGGTCCCGCGGACTGAGCGACCGATGGGGCCGCGCATGCGGCGAAACCCTTAGCGGCCGTCCGCGTGTCGCCTTGCAGCTCCGGCGCCGTAGCGATGCGGCCGCTCCGATCGTCGTTCATTAAGAATCACTTGCGCTGCGGCATGTGGCACCCAGCGCCCCGGCACCAAACATCACCGCCGTCATTACCGGCAAACGAGCCTGAAGTCATTTGTGCGATTGCCGACACGGACCCGTTCGGACGCATGGCAGCCCTGCCACACGTCAGTTGGGGCGTTGCGGCAAGTCGGCCCGGATCCGTCAGCCGCGGGAGTTATTGCTTAAGCGTATTGGCGATCTTGAAATGCGCCACGGTCTTCGACTTGACCTCGTCAAGGGTCACGTCCGGCGCCAGCTCGACTAAAGTCATGCCCGAGCCGTTCTTGCGATCAACGGTGAAGACCCCAAGATCGGTGATCACCATGTCGACCACGCCGGCTCCGGTGAGCGGCAAGTTGCAGCGTTCCAGAAGCTTGGACTCCCCTTTGGCGGAATGCTCCATGACCACCACAACCTTCTTAACGCCGCCGACAAGGTCCATGGCGCCGCCCATGCCCTTCACCAACTTGCCCGGGATCATCCAATTGGCGATGTCACCATTCTCCGCCACCTGCATGGCCCCGAGGATGGCGATGTCGATGTGGCCACCGCGGATCATGGCAAAGGAGTCCGCGGAATTGAAATAGCTGGTGGTCGGCAGCTCCGTGACGGTCTGCTTGCCGGCATTGATGAGATCGGCGTCTTCTTCGCCCTCGAACGGGAACGGGCCGGTGCCGAGCATGCCGTTCTCCGACTGCAACTGCACGCTCATGCCGTCGGGAATGTAGTTCGAAACGAGCGTCGGAATGCCGATGCCGAGATTGACGTAGAAACCGTCACGCAGTTCCTTGGCGGCGCGCGCCGCCATCTGGTCGCGGGTCCAAGGCATTAGCTTTCAACTCCCATCATGTTTCCTGTCCGGTGCCGGCCGGCGCGTCGGCCTTCTGGCGCTTACGGACGGTACGCTGCTCGATGTGCTTGGTCGCGTCGGGCACATGAATAATGCGCTGCACGTAAATGCCGGGCGTGACAATGTGGTCCGGATTGATATCGCCCGGCTTCACCAGGTCCTCGACCTCGGCGACCGTGACTTTTCCGGCCGTGGCCATGGGCGGATTAAAATTGCGCGCGGTCTTGCGATACATGAGGTTGCCCTCGGTATCGCCCCTGTAGGCGTGAATGATGGACAGGTCGGCAACGAGCCCGCGCTCCATGACGTAGCGCTCGCCCTCGAATTCGCGCGTATCCTTGCCTTCGGCGATCTGGGTGCCGTAGCCGGTTCGGGTGAAGAACGCAGGAATGCCGGCGCCTCCGGCACGGATGCGCTCGGCCAACGTGCCCTGCGGATTGAACTCGATTTCCAGCTCACCAGCCAGAAACTGCTGCATGAATGTCTTGTTCTCCCCCACATAGGAGGAGATCATTTTTTTGATCTGGCGGCTGTCGAGAAGAACACCCAACCCAACGCCGTCGATTCCACAATTATTGGAAACGACGGTCAGGCTCTTCACCCCCGATTCGCGGATGGCTAGAATCAAGGCCTCCGGGATGCCGCACAGGCCGAACCCCCCGGCCATGATGGTCATGCCATCCTTGAGCAACCCGGCCAACGCGGACCGCGCGTCCGCATAGACCTTGTTCATGACCTCTCCATTTCTCCCGGCAGATGGCTGCTAGCCAATAGCCGGGCCGGTGGAAAGGTCAACTAGCCCTTGCTGCCGTCCGTATGGGTGCCGTTGATGACCGGCAGTCCGAGGCTGTGCGGATAGTAATTCCAGCCCACGAAGAACAAGCCGAACAGCACGCCGGCGATGATGGCGCCGACAAAGCGGTTCCTGAAGGAGATGATGCTGCCCAGGATCGCGGCAAAGAACGCGAAGGCTGCCATCAAGCCAACGAACAGCCAGGGCACCTGCGAGACGTCGATAGGCATTGTTGTATGCTCCCAATAGCCACAGAATAGGGACTATTAGCCCCCCGACCCCAATTTAGCTGAGCTTAACGGCCAGTGCGATAGGTCGAC
>JASHVC010000195.1 GCA_030039655.1 Xanthobacteraceae bacterium
CAAACGTATTAGCGGTCAGAAGCGATATAGGTATCCTAGCTGGAAAGCTGAAGATCGGCTAATGGCCAAAGGGTGGCTGCCGCTTCAGTAAAATCGGGCAAGTATTTGATTTATTGGCGCGCTCGGAGAGATTCGAACTCCCGACCCTCAGATTCGAAGTCTGATGCTCTATCCAGCTGAGCTACGAGCGCGTGCGAGCGCACAATAGCCGCTTCGGCGCGAATGTCACGGCGCCCCTAGTGGCCTGCCTCGTCGCTCACGGCAGATGAAACATGATCAGCTGATCGGTAGTCTCGCTGCCGCCCGGGCCCAGGTTGCCGCCGACGAAATAGGCGTTGTCGCCGATGGTGGCGCCGCTAAAGCCGTGGCGGCCATGCGGCATCGGCGCCAGCGTGCTCCAATGGTCGGTTTTCGGATCGTAGCCCTCGTTCTCGGCGAAGGTGTGGTCGGGCGGCAGCTCACCGCCGAGCACCAGAATCAGGTCGTGATAGTAGGCGCTCGCGAGCCCGCTGCGCGGCGTCGGCAGCGATGCCGCCGAGGTCCACTTGTCGGTCGCCGGATCGTAGACCTGATGCAGCCCCGTGCGCTCGAGCGGGCTTTTGAAGCGACCGCCGATGACGTGAATCTTTCCGTCGACCGCGATGACCGCCATGTGGTCGCGCGCGGTCGGCAGCGGCGCAGCGTCGCTCCATGTGTTGGTTTGCGGATCAAAAACTTCGTGCGCCGCTACAACGACCGCGTCGGGGCCGCGCCCGCCGATGACATGAATCTTGCCGCCGACGGTCGCGGCGCCAGCCGAGCCACGAGCGGTCTTCATGGGCGACAGCGTGCGCCAGCTGTCCTTTGCCGGATCGTATTCGAACGCGCCGGTGCCGGCGCCTTTATGCACGGTGGCGGTGAAACCGCCGAACGCATAGATCTCGCCGCCGGCGACCGCGACGGCGAGATGATCGCGGCCTTCCGGCAGCGGCGCTCGCGCGCGCCACGTGTCGGTAGCCGGATCGTACTCATCGTGATACGGGCCCGCCGCCCCGTTCACCGAGCCGCCAAGTGCGTGCAGCTTGCCGTCGAGCGCGACCGCCGCCACTTCACCGCGCACAGCGGGAAGCGGCGCCTTCATCGTCCAAGTTCCGGCTGGTTCCTCTGCGCGAAGCGCTGCGGCAGATGCTAACGCCGCAACTGCGAAAAGCATCGCGCCGACGGCATGCCTGCGTTGCACTCCCATAGAGCTAACTCCCATGTGCGTCCCCCAACCTGTTTTTTGATTCGGCGCGGCCAAGCCGAATGTCTTTATGTAACGCAAAAACTATGACGCCGGCTCATTATCCGCAACGGGTACCGCTTTTATGCGCGCCTCACTCGGTCGTCTCGCGCGCGATGTCGAGCGGCGCGCGGGTGACGGTGACGCCGCTCGCTTCGCTCAGCCGCACCACGTTCACCGTTCCGGTATATTCGGGCGATCCTGAATAATGCGCCGGCACCGATCCGTTGCCGACGCGCACCGCGCGATTCCAGTGACCGAGCGCCACGTAGTCGGCGCCGGTCGCCGCAATCTCGGCGTCGCCAATGAGCCAGGACGGCCGCGGCCCTTTGCTGCGATCGGGCGCAGGCTCGTAATGGCCGTGCGCCATGGCAATCTGCCAGCGCGTGCGCCGCGGGCGACGCTCGCGCCCGACCTCGAACGGAATCATGTCGTGGTAGTCGCGATGGGCGCGGCCCCAGACTTCGAGCGACAATGGCGCAAACACAATCGCGTCTTCGTGGGTGATGCCGATCGCGTGCAAATTCTTCACCGCCGCAAGCGCGCTGCCGCGATAGACCGCGTCGGCCACCGCCGGATCGTGATTGCCGGGGAGCACGACGATAGGGAGCGCTGCTTCGGCCATCACGGCGGCGGCACGCTCGATCAGATCCTGCGGCACGCGGTGGCTGTCGAACGTATCGCCAGCAAGGATCACAAGGTCGGCGCCCAGGCCTCGCGCTGCATTCAGCACGCAAGCCAGGCCCGCAGTGCCGTCGCCGCCATGGAGCCGCGCCGTATAATCGTGATCGACGTGTAGGTCAGAACTGTGAACGACAACGACATCGCGGACGGGCGGCGGAGCTGACATTCTGTTTGGGGCCGATTTGCGGCCTTAGCGATCGAACGCCGCGTCGACGGGCACGCGATAGCCATTGGCTAAGCGGTTGGTCTCGTTGGCCATGCCGACAACGGCCATCAACTCGCCGAACATCTGTTCGCTCATGCCCGCCTTGCGAGCCGCGGCGCCATGACTGGCGATGCAATAGCCGCAGCCATTGGTGACACTGACCGCCAGATAAACCATCTCCTTGGTCACCGCGTCGAGCGAGCCCGGCGCCATAACCTCTTTGATACTCTCCCAGGTGCGCTTGAGCGTCGCCGGATCGTGCGCCAGGTATTTCCAGAAGTTGTTCACGTCCTCCACTTGCCGCGTGCGCTTGATGTCGTCGAACACGGCGCGGACCTCGGGGCGGGCGTCGCGATATTCGATGGGGCCCTGAGCGCTCATTGATCTGCTCCTGCGCGGCAAGCGGTTCGACGCGCACGTTAGCGCGCATCACGCCGATGCACCACCCACGCGCCAATTCACCAGGAAGACGCCAGCCACGCAGATCGCCATACCGGCGAGCGCCAGCGGCGCCAGCCGTTCGTCAAAGAACAGCCAGGCCATCAGGGCCGTCACCGGCGGCGTCAGATAGAACAGGCTGACCACGCGGGTCGCGGCCGAACGGCGGATGAGAAAATAGAGAAGCCAGACCGCGCCGAGCGACATCACAAACACCATCCAGCTCAGCGCGAAGAGCAGCTGGGGCGTCCAATGCACGGCATGGTCTTCGCATACAGCGGCCCCGAGCGCGAACAAAATTCCGGCTGCTACATACTGGACCCACATGCCGGTGCGCCAGTCGATGCTGCCGCCGAAACGCTTCTGATAAAGCGTACCGGCCGTAATACCGATGAGCGCCACCGTTCCGGCAAGCCACGCCAAAGGCTTGGCTTCGCCCGCCGCAATGTTCTCGCGCACGATCAAATAGACGCCGGCGAGACCCAAAGCGAGGCCAAACCATTGCCGCAGCGCCACGCGTTCGCCAAGCCATCGATTGGCGATCGTCGACGTGAGTACCGGCTGCAGACTGACCAGGAGCGCGATGACGCCGGCGGAAAGGCCGTTTTCGATCGAGACAAACACGCCGCCGAGGTAGAGGCCATGCACCATGAGGCCGGTGAGAGCGCTGCGCACAATGCCGACGCGATCCGGCCATTTTGGTCGCGTGAGAACAATGACGGCACCGAGCAGGATCACGATGCCGATCATGCGTAGCGTCAAGAACGTCAAGGGCTCTACATAAGGGAGGCCGAACTTGGCGGCGATGAACCCCGACGCCCAGAGCACGACGAACAGGCTGGGTGCAACGGCGATGACAAGCTGTTCGAACGTGCGCGACATTTGCGGGACCGGCAGCGAACGATGATGAAACGAAAATGGGAGCAGCTAAAATCGCGCGCAAGGCCGGCTGGCAGACCGATCGCATCGGCGCTGCGATTAAGCGCCGTGCACGAGACTAGAAATGATGCCGATCACCGCGCCGATGAGCAGCACGACGCACGCAGTCGCCTGAATGCCGAAGCCGGGGCCGCGTTTATTGGCAGCCTCGGAGTAGCTCACCATGTAGAAGATGCGGCCGCCTATCCAGACAAGTCCAAGCACGGCCGCCCAGATGTCGCTGACGTAGTAGGCGAACAGCCACAACAGCGGCAGGAAGATCGGCATCCATTCAAGCGTATTGGCTTGCACCCGAAAGACGCGCTCAAAATCGGGATTACCGGAGATCGCCGGCACCGGCACGCCGTACTTCCGCCGCGCGGCGGGAACGCGAAAGCTCGTGTAAAAGTAAAACAGGATAGCCAGCACGGTGACGAGCGCGGTCCAATGCGGCATTGTCGAAGTCCCCGGTTACAGCGGCAAAACGCCTGAAATAGTGGAGCGGTAGTTCACACAATCCCACGGTGGCGGCA
>JASHVC010000196.1 GCA_030039655.1 Xanthobacteraceae bacterium
ACCGGAGAAGGGGCACAGGCTGCCTGTTACGGTACTGGAGAGCAGCTTTCATCGCAGACCCTGTCGCAATTCATCAACGACGCTGGTCGACTGCTCGCCCAGTTTCCCAGCGGTGGTCCCCAGATGATTTCACTGATCCGGGATTTAGTTGCTTCTGATCCCGGCACTTTACCGCTGATCATCAATCTCAACGCCAAGGCAAACCCTGAACAGGTTCAAGCTATCGGCACCGGCCTCGGGCAGGCGGCGCTCGTGTGCAAGCGAACCGCACAACCTTTCTCCAACGAAATACAAGAGATGACGGTCGCCGCGAACAATCAGCCCTTGACGCAAGCCTTTGCGAGCGTGATGGGCGACCAGTTTCTTGGCTTGGCTGGTCCTTCAGTAGGCGGAGGCGGCGCTGGAACAACCGGTCTAGTCGGGTCGATTGGGGGACCCGCTCTGAACATCGCCCCGTTGGACTTGGTCACGTCAGTCTCGACCACTAAAGGTCACTCCTCTACGCCAGGCGCCAGTTACACTCCTGGCTCTGCGTCGCAAGGCGGCGCGAGTGCGGGTGGCGGCTCCGGCAGGCCGTCAACAATACTCGCCGGAAGCCCAGGGACGCCAGGAAATCCGACGAGTCAAAACGTTCCCAACACAAACAAGCCGACGAGCACGAGCCCTTCTCGACCATAATTATCGGTCGCCTGCGTGTGGGCAGCATGAACTTGGCTGGTCGGGGCAACTAGCTCGATTTTTGTAAAGTACCAGCATGCTCCAGATCAACAACAAGTCACCGCTAGCTGAGCAGCAATCTTCTCCCGTTCCGGAATTCATTTCTCCGACTCAACTTTATGCGAGCATCATCGGCTTTGTGCGGCGCCAGTATTCTGTCATCACGTTCGTGTCGTTTCTCAGTTTGGTGCTTGGAACGGTTTACATTTTCACCAGCACGCCGCGCTACACCGCGCACGCGATCCTGGTCATCGACACGCACAAGCCGCAGTTCCTCCAGTCCGAGCCACAGGTGGCCCCGACACCTATAGAATCCGCCGCTGTCGACACTCAGATCGAGATTCTGAGTTCAGAGAACGTCGCGCTTTCAGTCATCAAGGACCTGCGTCTTAGCGAGGATCCGGAATTCATCTCCCCAAATGCTGGCCTGCTTGGCACAATAGCAAACCTTGCAAGCGGTGCCGTAAATGCGATCCTTCCCTCGCAACCGGCCGCTGAACCGTCGTCAGAGTATCTGCTCATGCGGCGCGCCCTGCGCACGTTTCAGGAGCGCCTGAAGGTCAAGCGCGTCGGTCTCACCTACGCTATCGAAATCGACTTTGAGTCCCTCAGCCCGGACAGGGCTGCACAGATCGCAAATGCGATCGCTGATGCCTACGTCGTCGATTCTCTGGAGGCCAAGTATCAGATCACGCGGCGCGCAGCCGTCTGGTTGCAGGATCGACTGAAGGAGCTGCGCGAACAGTCTTCCGAGGCAGAGCGGGCTGTCGTCGCTTACAAAACCAAGAACAATATTGTGGATACGGGTGGCGAGTTGATGAACGAACAGCAACTCGCCGAGCTGAATAGCGACCTTATCCAGGCACGCGCCGCGACGGCCGAGGCGAAGGCGCGCTACGACCGAGTGCAGCAGATCCTGGGGACCGGCGACGTCGATCCCGACGCGACCAGCACTGCTACCGTCGCCGACACGTTGCATAACGACGTGATTACGAAGCTGCGCGAACAATATCTCGAAATCGAGGCCCGGGCGTCGCTGTGGGCCGCTAAATACGGCGCCAATCACCTGGCCGTCATCAATTTGCGCAATCAGATGGGGGAGCTGCGGCGTAGCATTTACGAAGAGCTCAAGCGCACCGCCGAGACATACGAGAGTGATTACGAGATCGCCAAAAAACGGGAAGAATCGATTCAGAACTCTCTAAGTCAAACAGTCTCCGAATCGCAAACGACCAACGAAGCACAGGTAACGCTCCACAATCTCCAGAGTAACGCACAAACCTACCGCGCAATCTACGACAACTTCCTACAGCGCTACATGGAGTCGGTACAGCAGCAATCATTTCCGATCTCAGATTCTCGTGTGATTACCCAGGCGACGGCACCGCTGTTCAAAAGTTCGCCGAAGAGCCTGCTAGTGATGGCGCTGGCCTCGCTAGGCGGATTGATCTTTGGCGCCGGCATCGGAATGCTGCGCGACATCGCCGACCGAGTGTTCCGAACCACCACGCAAGTCCAGGAGCACTTGCATGTGCAATGCATCGCCCTTGTTCCAGAAGTAAGGGACGGCGCGAAGGCGGGCGCACCGGCCGCAAGCCTGCCCACCAAGCTCGGTCCCGGCAGCTCCGCCGGCAAATCCACCAGGACGGGCTCGAACCGTGCCGCCAAGGCAGCCGCTAAGGATGCAAAGAAATCCGGGCCGCATGTCATAGTACGGGACGCGAGCGTCCGTTGGACAGTGACCGACTCGCCTCTGTCTCGCTTCACGGAAGCCATTCGCGCCATCAAGATTGCCGTAGACCTCGGTAGCACCGACAATGCCAACAAAATTATTGGCATTGCCTCGTCGTTACCAAACGAGGGCAAATCAACAATTTCGCTATCGCTCGCCCAACTCATCGCCCACAGCGGCAGTCGGTCTATCTTGGTCGATTGCGACTTGCGTAAGCCCGCCCTGTCGCGGATGCTGGCGCCCGATGCGAGAGCCGGACTCCTCGAAATTGTCTCAGGCAAAGCTATGTTTGAGGACGTTCTTTGGGTTGAACCGACAACTAACTTGGCGTTCCTTCCGACGGTCTTGCCATCGCGCTTCGTACATACGAGTGAAATCCTGGCTTCCGACGCCACGCGAAAAATGTTCGACCGACTGCGCGAGGCCTACGATTACGTGATCGTCGACCTTTCGCCACTTGCACCTGTTGTTGATGTGCGCGTCATGACACCGTTGATGGACGCTTTCGTCTTTGTAGTTGATTGGGGTCGCACCAAGATTGACGTCGTGGAGCATGCGCTTTCCACCACGCGGGGCGTTTACGACAATTTGTTGGGGGTTGTTCTCAATAAAGTCGATATGAATGCACTCGGTCGTTACGAGAACTATCACGGCAGTTATTACGACAGCCGATACTACGCGCACTATGGCTATACCGACTGATCGTGTAAGCGGCCAAGCTCTGTTCGCCTGGTTCTGGCCGCTCCTTCGCCAAGCGCAGACAAGCGCCCGGAGTAAGCGGACGACCCAGTCTTTGGCACGCCTGTTTATGCTGGGACTCGGCCTCGGTGGGGCCGCGTGGGGCGCCGCAACGTTTCCGACGTTTTGGACACAAATTACAATTGAGCGCACTGCCGACGCAATCGTCGATCGCGATACGCTCAAACCTCATTCACTTGAGCCGCTTCTTCCGGCGGTCGATCAAATTGATAAATGCAGATATTGCCGGCCTGAAGCTTTGCACAATGCTGCAATTATCCGCCTGTGGCTTGCTGACGACGCGATGACCAATGCCGAACATAATGCGATAGACGCGCGGCTAGACGCGCTGCAAGACGCCATTCGCAGGTCACTGGCGTACGCACCGAGCGACCCATTCCTTTGGATGACCCTGGCTTGGCTTGACCAGACGCGTCAGGGCTATCGACCGGAACAATTGACGTACCTGCGACTTTCATACCAGCTCGGTCCCTACGAGGGGTGGATTGCCAGTCGGCGTAACCGTCTGGCGTTGTCGCTGTTCGAGCGGCTACCACCTGATCTCGCCGAGGACGTTATTCGTGAGTTCGCGGGCATGGTGCGCAGCGGGTTCTATCGAGATGTAATCTCAATCCTGACGGGACCCGGTTGGTCCATCCACGACCGGCTTCTTGCCAGCCTTAAAGACGTTGACGAGCGCCAGCGAGAGGAACTGGCAAAGGAACTTTATTCGGCGGGTTATGATGTGACCGTGCCTGGAATTTCTCCCCCAACTCCGCGACCCTGGTAGGTATCTTCCGCGTTTCCCACGTTTCCCATCGAAAGGCTAAGGCGAAAGGGCCGGAAACTCAGACGAAAGGCATTCTCGCTCAAAGGAGATGGAACAAGTGCAATCCGAGCCGGAATCCAAGCCAAGTTAGAGCGCCCAACCAAATAAATGAGACCGCCAATCCGAGGGCGAGGATGTATGCGGGCCATTTATCGAAGATTCTTATGAAAGCTGTTTTGATCGAGGACATCGACAGCGATCGTCGCTACTCTGATGAGAGAGAATTTGCGACGTCGAGCTATAGAGAGCAAAGACAACCAATCAATTCAGAGTTGGATAAAGCATTAATATTAGCGATGTCTAACGCCACTTTCCTCGAGGGGATCACATGCCGGGGCCCGCCAGTGCCCGTTCATTGGTGCTGCGCGCCACTATCACCAGTTAGAGTTATCCACAGATCACGGCGGCACAACGAGTCGCAGACCACAGTGGAACTGGATCGGATTACTCGCCCAACGGTATTAATCATGAATGATCGTTCATTAATTAAGAACGGGAAGCTCGATCAATACGGATTAATGTCGTTACTAACGGCTATTGTGGTGTAGTTAACATTGGGCTAATAGCCTTTTTCGGTACTGGGCGTTTCCCAAATGTTAGATATGTTGCGCACCGAGGAACAAGCTTCGGTCGCTAGACCGACTGCCGAAAAACAAAACGGCCGCCCTCGGCATGCGATTCCTCAGTTGTCGCTACCGATCCGGTTCGTCGAACCGGCCGTACTAGCCCTCGATTGTGTTCTAATCGTCTCACTCAGCATGTTGGCGGGGTTTGGCTACGGTCTCATCTTTGTAAATTTCACCCCGACTATTGCTCCCTATTTCGCCATCGGCATCCTCGCCTTTTCAAACTTTGCGGCCATTCTGTGGGCAAAAGGAACTTACCAGTTCCACCACCTCAAAAATTTCAAGCGTCAAATGTACGACGTTCCAACGATTTGGACCGTCGTTTTTCTCAGTTTGCTCGGGGTGGCTTTTTCGTTGAAGATCGGGGAGGTCCTGTCGCGCGGCGCGACCTTTGCATTCTTCATCCTCGGCCTATCGTCATTGCTGTTTTGGCGCGGAATACTGGCTCATTTGCTCGCTAAAGCGCTTGATAACGGTACTTTTGCGGAGCGCAAAATCGTTGTTATTGGCGAGCAGAACCGCCTCCTATCGTCAGAAGTTCTTCTCGAACTCCAGCATTGCGGCTATCGACCCGTGAATATTTTTGCGATCAACCAAGAGAACCTCACGACGGACGACCTCCCGCCGACATTGATGGAAGCCGTCGAAAGCACAATCAAAACGGTCCGTAACGACACGATCCAGGATATCTTCCTTATGATTCCGTGGACACACAGCCGCTGGATCGAATGTATTGTCGATTCGTTGAATGTGTTGCCGATCCCCGTCCATTTGCTTGCCGATGACGACATCGCTCGTTGGCTCTACCAGCGGGTGCATCGTGTCGGGAATGTATGGACGACTGAACTCAAGCGGCCGCCTCTCACTAAGCTCGAACAGACAGTAAAACGAATAATGGATATTATTGGCGCCGGCACCGGCCTCATCATGCTATCGCCGCTGATGCTCATCACTGCCATCTTGATCAAATTAGATTCTGCCGGACCTATCTTTTTCACTCAAAAACGGATCGGCTTCAACGGTCGCGCATTCCGTATTTATAAGTTTCGTACAATGACAGTTCTTGAAGATGGGTCGACGATCCAACAGGCGACCCGCGACGACCCCCGCGTCACTCGCGTCGGACGCTTGATCCGCCGGGGTAGCATCGACGAGCTGCCACAGTTATTCAATGTGCTGAAGGGCGATATGTCGTTAGTTGGTCCACGACCCCATGCGGCTGCCCATGACACCGAATACGAACAAAGAATCGCTGCGTACGCGTTCCGTTATCACGTGAAGCCAGGCATTACCGGCTGGGCGCAGGTCAGCGGTTATCGCGGGGAGACGCAAACAGTCGATATAATGGCTAGGCGCGTCGAGTGCGATCTTTGGTACATTAATAATTGGAGCATATGGCGGGACCTTAAGATCATATTAAGGACAATAGCTATTGAATTGAGGTTCTGGCAATCTCACGGTTATTGAGCTTTAAGAACTTTGCGAGCGCCTCCGCATCGGCGGACCGGCTATGTCGAGCCTGACTAACCGCTACACATTGAAGCGTCAGTGCTACAAGCCGATTCACGAATTACCATAACCCGCCGATGCTCCCGGGGGCGCGAAGTTCACCCTTTGAGTGCAGCCCCGACAAAGGTATAGCTAAACAAATGAAAGCATCGACGGCCGATGAATTCGTCGCGGGACTTAGCCTCGATGCACGTGGGGTCCGCGACGTGTTACTCACTAAGGGTGAAGCGACTTGAGCGGGCGACGATCGATCAACGGCGGGCAAGGAGCTTAAGTCGTGGCGACGTTTGCTCCTTGGGACCCGAGAGTCCCGCAGCCCGCGCAGCGATCGATTGCCGGTGCGCTGATCCGAAACGCTCTCTTCGTGATCGCGTTTCTTTCAGTGGCGACATCATTCCGCCCTTTCCCGAACCTGGCTGTGCCGGAACGCATCTCGGAGGCTGGTGATCCTTTCAACCAAATCGGCTTTTCGGCCCTGTTCCTGGCGATCGGCGCATGGATCTACTTCAACAACCCCGGCAGGCTAATACCCCTTTTGCGGCCGGCATTGTTTGCGATGCTCGGCTGGTGCGTCATAACCGTCTTCACTTCCTGGGACTCCTCGCTGGCAGCGCGCCGCCTGGCATTCGCGCTGGTGGTCATGAGCATTGCCGCCATGTTGCTGCTCTTGCCGAAGAACCTTCGCCACTTTGCTGATCTCTTGGCGGCGGTCGCGGTCATAACACTTTTGGCTTGTTATTTGGGCGTGCTTCTTGTCCCAAACCTTGCAATTCACCAGGCGACTGATTTCATCGAGCCGGCCCTTGCGGGGGATTGGCGAGGAATGTTTGCGCACAAGAACGACGCCGGCTCCACGATGGTGGTCTTTATATTTATCGGGCTGTTCGTGGCGCGCGTGCGCAGTCCCGTTCTGGGCACTTTCATCGTCATACTGGCTGCAACGTTTTTAATACTCACGCACTCGAAGACCCCGCTGACGTTGATACTACCGGTGTTGCTGATCTCCGCGATCATCGCACGATGTCGCCGGCCGGTCGTCGGCGTTACGATCGCGCTCGTGGTCCTGATTGCTATCAACCTTTTTTCTATCGGCTCGATATTTTTCGAGTCGGTTGGCGACGTTCTCGGCGCCGTCTTGTCCGACCCGTCCTTTACCGGCCGCACCGCCATCTGGCAATTTGCTCTGCAGCATGTGGCACTGCGCCCGGTTATGGGGCACGGCTTCGCCGCCTTTTGGGGCTCCCAACAGGTCGCTTACGAAATAGGCGGAATTTCCGTTTGGGAAAACTCAGCCGCCCAGGCGCACAACAGCTACGTCAATCTAGCTCTCACCATCGGCATTCCGGGGTCGGCCTTGGCCGTGCTCTGGCTAGTCATTCTTCCTCTCGTCGACTATTACCGGTCGGCGTCCGATCCGACGAATTTGGCGCTGCGCACTCTGTTTTTGCGAGTCTGTCTCTACGGAGCCTGCGCGTCCTCTTTCGAGAGCATTTTCTTTCAGATGGGCAGTGTATGGTTTCTGCTCCTGATCGCCGTATTTGGACTTCGCCTGATCTCGGTCATGCGTCTGCAGGCGTGAGCGCGGCTCATAACCGCCTCTAGGCTTAACATAGTGACCGGTATAGATCTCAGCTATGCAAGCGTCCTGTCTCAGACAGGAGGGAGGTGAGCGCGACCGCTCCTCAGGTGGCGCGGAGAGCGGTTTTAATCATAAAAATCGATCTTGGAAACACGGAAGCGAACTCTCAAATCTCGCAAATTCAAACATCCGAACTCCCGTCATTAACCCTTGTAGCTCAATCATTTGCGCGCTCTTCACCGGCGACTTAAAAAGGCGCTCTACCAATTCGCCGCTTTCGCTTGGTTCGCCTATGAGTATCTTCATCCGCGCTCCTCGACGCGTTGATCCGGGGCCGTTACTGCAGTCATGATCAGTTCATATGCGCTGATCTATCTGCTGGGGCAGGCCTTGCCCGCAGTTATCGGCTTTCTCGCGTTAATCCTTTACACCCATCTCCTGTCGCCGGCCGAATACGGTGTCTACGTCATCGGCGCGAGCATAGCCGGAATCATTTCGGCCGTGTTCTTTTCCTGGATTCGTCTCGCGGTGTCGCGCTACCAAGCCGGTTCACCCGAGCTCGATTTCCGCGGCGAGGCGACCATTGGATTCGGCGGAACAATCGCAGTTATCGCCTGTCTGCTGCCGGCCGCGATGCTGATCGCACGACCGAACATAAATTTTGGAATTCTGGCCGGAAGCCTATTTCTGTCGTTCGCGACGAACGCATTTGTCATTGGCCAGGAGTTCCAGCGCGCACGGCTCAACCCGTACTGCTTTATGATCACGGCGCTGATCCGAAGCATCTTAGGTTTGGCACTGGGATATGCCGTCATCACCTTCGGCGGTGGCGGACTGGGCCTGCTTGTGGCGATTGGCGTGAGTTTTGTGATTGCAAAATTTTTCAGCTTTCAGCGCGACGCTGACAAGCCGCTTCGCCTCTTTCCCACTCATTATTTGCTTCAGTTCATCCGTTACGGCGTGCCGTTTTCGCTCGGCGCGGCAACCTTCGCGCTGCATAGTGCGCTGGACCGGTTGGGCGTAGCCTATCTGCTCGGCTCAAGTGCGGCGGGTTACTACGGTCTTGCCGCCGATATGACCCGACAGCTCATCGTAATCCTGGCATCCAGCGTCGCATCGGCCATGTTTCCAATCGCGTTTCGCACCTTTGGTGAAAGCGGGGCGGCGGCGACGCGGAAACGTCTTGGCGAAGGACTCGAGCTTTTGCTCGCGCTGATCGCGCCGGTTGCCGTCTGGCTTGCGATTTCCGCCGATGTTGTCTCTGGTACGCTGCTGGGGTTCGAATACCAGGCCCACGTCGCGGTGCTCTTGCCATTGCTCGCCGTGGGTCGCCTGTGCGGCGCGGTCAATCAGTATTATCTGCAAGTCAGCTTCCAATTGGCGGAAAAGCCCCTTGTCCAGGTCGCTCACGATGCCCTCATATTTGTCCTGAATGTCGCTCTGTTATTTTGGTTGACACTCGAGTTTGGGCTGCTAGGGACGGCGGCGTCGGTACTGATTGCGGAAGCTCTTGGTATCTTGATTGGCATTTGGCTCTCGCGCCGGACTTTCAAACTGCCGTTCAATGGCTCGGGAGCGTCACGCGTCGCGGCGGCGACCGCCGTAATGGCGATCGTTACTTTCGCGGCCAAGACGGCGTTGGGCGGCCACGGCCCGTTCGCGCTGGTAGGGATGATTTGCGCCGCAAGCGTTGCTTATCTAAGCTCAGCAGTCTTGTTCGATGTAGTCGGTGTGAGGTCGTTGATCAACCCGTTCTTGTGGCCGCGTAGGGTGGCGGTCGGATAGATTTCTGTCCGGCTGCGGATCGCCGATCACTAACTATTAATCCGCATGCAATTTGAAGTGCATCTTACCGGCCTATAATTGACAAGAACCTCTGACCGGAAGGTAATCGGAGGGAGCTAAACAATTACTCCTTCTTTCGGGTTGTTGATGGAACCGACGAGACGCGAGCTTCTAAAGTGCGCCCGAGGCGCCGCCGCACTTGCTCTGGCGCCCGAAATCGCTTTCGCAACTGGCGAATCGCTCGCGCGACCGAAGCGCAAGGTACCCTACGGAGCCGCGGTCGCTCTTGCCGATCTTAAGGCCGACCCTCGACTTGGCAGAACGATCGGCAACACCTGCAACCTTATCGTGCCGGTGAGCGAGTTGAAATGGAGCGAACTGAGGCCAGCACCGGGCCAATTTGCTTTCGCCAAAGCCGATGAGATTGCCGCGTTCGCGAGGCAGAATGACCTTGCCATGCGGGGGCATACGCTCGTCTGGTATGCGGCGATGCCTGACTGGACCAAATCGATTGACAGTGAGAAGGCCGCTGAACGCGCTCTTACCGAGCATATCCAGACGGTTGTTTCCCGTTATCGCGGGCTCATCGTGTCTTGGGACGTCGTCAACGAGGCGATCCCGGATGCGGTCTATCACCCGACAGATCGCAGGCCGTCGATTTGGTC
>JASHVC010000197.1 GCA_030039655.1 Xanthobacteraceae bacterium
GCCTCATCGGATGGAGCCTGGCTGTCACCTCGCTGCGGCGCAGCCGCAAAGGATGTTGGGCCGGTCAATCTCGACAATGAGGCGCGTGCTGTCCGAGTCACTGTACGAGAGGTGTTCGCACACATGCTAATTGCACTCCCGCGATTTCCGCCTGGCCGGCAAGAATGGAAACATATTGCCGCAAGGCCTGCGCCTCAACGGTCGACTTGAGTCGCTCAGCTATTTGGTCTTGCATCGCCTCGAATGGCAGCCTCTCGCCTGGAACGCTTTTGTCTATGGCAACAATGTGGAAGCCATGGCGTGTCTTAACCAGTTGTCGCAGAATTCCGTGCGCTTCTAGCCTAAACAACGCCTGTTCAAACTCCGGCACCGTGTCGCCACGACCAATCTGGCCAAGATTGCCACCTTGTTTCCCAGAAGGACAATTTGACAATTCGCTGGCCATGTCAGCGAACCGATCTGGCTCCGCCAATAGCTCCACCAGCGCGCGCTCGGCGCGTGCACGGACCTCTGGCACCGATACTGAGGGCGTGATCTGAAATAGAATGTGGCGGGCGTATACCAGATCTCCTGACTGGAACTGCTCAAGGTGATTCTCATAGTAGCGTCGACATTCTGCCTCAGTGGGCGAGGGCACGCTCACCTCGCCCGCGAGCAGACGCTCGATGGCAGCGCCGATCAATCTTTCGTCCTCAATATCCGCCGGCAGGATGCCCACCGCTATGGCTCGCTGGCGGAGTAGTTCGCGGACGGCACCGATTTCCGGATTCGGCCAGCGGGAAGTTTCCACGGCGATGCCGTTGACGGTGACGGTCATGATCGCACCGGCACTCTTGCTCGCGTGCGCGGCGAGCGCACGATCTGGTAGGGACGAATGAGATAAGCGAGTGCGCCAGCGCCGCTCCAGATATGGATCATGCGGGTGAAGGGCGAGATCAGGAAGATCGTGAATCCCAGCAAAACGTGCAGTTTGTAGACCAGCGGTACACTCATCATAAGCGAGGAAGCGCTGCCGTTGAGCGTGACGATCCCCTTGACGTAGCTGGTCAGTGTCTCAAATAGCGCACCATCCATATGGAAGGCTGATAGCGGCACCGTAAGAAGTCCGAGCGCCAGCTGCAGCCACAGCGACATGGCAACGGCGATATCCCACTTGCGGCTGTTCAACCGGATACGCGCGTCCGCAATCCGGCGGTGAAGCAGGAGCGTCAAACCAATAATGGCAACAAACCCTGCGATACCACCAACCACCATCGCGAGGAGCTGGTGACCGGTAGGGCTGAGCGCCCAATCGACAGCCCAGTGTGGCGCGAGGAACCCGACAAAATGGCCGAGGATCACGATTATAACGCCGTAATGGAAAAGGTTCGATCCAAGGCGGAACTGCCTCTTGCGCAACAGCTGCGAGGAATCGCTCTTCCAGGTATAGGGCTCCCGATCGAAACGGATAAGGCTGCCGATCAGCAGCACCGCGAGGCAGAGGTAGGGGTAGATGCCGAAGAGGAATGTGTTGATGTAGTCGGCGGATAACATCGGATTCTCCGCTTTCACTGGACCGGCGGCGTGTCGTGCGACAGGAGCGCTCGCGGCGAAGAGGTTTCGGCGCTCATGGCCGTGACCAACGGCTCGCCACCGAAAGCGGGTTGCTCGATCCAGTCGCGATCAAGGTTTTCAATCCGCGCCGTAACGCGAGGTACCGCGCCAACGTTGATCGGGTCTTCGCCGGCGATCACCAGGAGCGCCTGTAGCACCGCCGCATAGCTGCTGCCGCGCGCGATCAGCGATTGGCCGATTCGCCGCAGTATGTGGGCGCAGTCGCCGAGAAGCTCGCGCGCCTCCTCCAAATCGCGGCAGCTCAGATATTCGAGAACGACCGGTAAATAGTCGGGGAGTTCGCGCGATGACAATTCGTAACCTGCACGCTCATAAAGCCGTTTAAGATCGACCATGGCCTGCCCACGGTCGCGATCGTCGCCGTGCAGGTGCTCGAACAAATGCAGCGACATCGCGCGGCCACGATCAAAGAGTTCGACGTAACGTTCTTCAGCCTGCAGGAGATCGGCGCCGCGCAGTTCGTCGACCAGCGCTAGCAAATCATCGCACTGCCGCACCGTAATGAGCTTCGATGTCCGAATGGCTTCGGCAATCTCTGGCAACGCCTGCCAAACGTCATCCCGCGGGTAGGAAAGCAACGCGCTGAGCGCCCTGAGTACGATCATGGTTCGCTCCCTCATGTATCAAGCGGCCTGATGGCCGTCAGCGTGCGGCGACCCATCTTGCCGCCGAACAGGCTCGAATGCGGTGGGCCGAAGTCGCAGCCGTTACCGAAGGTAAAGCCGCAGGAGCCACGCAGGCCGTAAGCGTCCTCGGCCTGCTCGCGGTGGCTGGTCGGGATGACGAAGCGGTCCTCATAATTGGCGATCGACAAATAGCGGTGCATCTCCTCGACTTGGGGAACGCTTAACTCGGCCTGCGTCAGCACCTTTTCACCGTCGCCCTCGCCAAGTTGGCGTTGCCGATAATAAGCGCGCATGGCCAGCATGCGTTCGAGGGCCGTGACGATGGGCGCTTCGGAGCCGGCGGTTAGTAGGTTGGCGAGATAGCGGACTGGGATGCGCAACGAGCGTACGTCTGGTAACTCACCGACGGTCTCGATGGCGCCGGCATTCGCGTGGGATTAGATCGGTGATAACGGGGGCACGTACCAAACCATCGGCAAGGTCCGATACTCAGGGTGCAGTGGGA
>JASHVC010000198.1 GCA_030039655.1 Xanthobacteraceae bacterium
TCCACGGCGAGAAACGGAACGTCATCGACACGGATGCCGCACTTCTCGACCGGCGTGACCAGGAAATACTTGTCGCCCTCGCGCTTGAGCACCGAGGCGAACAGCTTGACCAGGGCCGGCCGCCCGATCGGCGTCTTGAGATAGAACCAGGTGCCGTCGGCGGCGATACGCATGTCCAGGTCGCCGCAGAACGGCGGATTCCAGCGCTCGACGGGCGGCGGCCCCTTGGCGGCGGCGCGCGTTACCGCACCTGTGATCGACTCCAGGGCTACTTGCCCTTCCTTCGCCATGGTTTGCCTTGAATCTTTCGGCCGGACATAAGTCCGGGGGCCTACCGAGGATCGCTCGCGCGATCGTGGTTAACAAACTGTCACTTGCGCAGCGCCAAACTCAAGTCGTGCTTTCGGTGGGCGAAGGAATAGGCACGCAATCTGCTCTTAAGCGCGTGGCGCATATATTGCATTGCCCTTCGGCCGTGCAATGTTGACCGCTATGGAGTAGTACTGAGACCTAAGCCCGATCCGAACGAAATTCGGCTGAAAGACAAGGAGTTAACTATGTCCGTTGCTGGCGGAGAGGGGCTCGAAAAGCTCGAAGACATGATCGTGCGTGCGGCCGAGTCGACCGCCGCCCACGCCCGCGCCGCCAAGGCGGCCATCGGCACCGTCATCTTCGGCCAGGACAAGGTCGTCGAGCAGGCTCTCATTACTATACTGTCGGGTGGCCACGCGCTGCTGCTAGGCGTCCCCGGTCTCGCCAAGACCAAGCTGGTGGAGACCATGGGCATCGTGCTCGGCCTCGACGCGCGACGGATTCAGTTCACGCCCGACCTCATGCCGTCCGACATTCTCGGCACCGAGGTGCTGGAGGAAAGCCAAGCCGGCAAGCGCAGCTTCCGCTTCATCACCGGCCCGGTCTTCGCGCAATTGTTGATGGCGGACGAAATCAACCGCGCCAGCCCGCGGACTCAGTCGGCGCTGCTGCAGGCCATGCAGGAGCAGCACGTCACTGTCGCCGGCGCACGCCATGACCTGCCGAAGCCGTTCCACGTGCTCGCCACGCAGAACCCGCTGGAACAGGAAGGCACCTACCCCCTGCCCGAAGCGCAGCTTGATCGTTTCCTTATGGAAATCGACGTCGGCTATCCAGATCGCGATGCCGAGCGAAAAATTCTCTTCGAGACTACTGGCTCCGAAGAAACGCGGCCGAAGCCGGCCATGAGCGCCGAAGATCTGATGGCCGCGCAGCGTCTGGTGCGGCGCTTGCCGGTGGGCGAGTCGGTGGTCGAAGCCATCCTCAAACTCGTCCGCTCGGCGCGGCCAGGCCCCGAGAGCGGTGACGCCAAACTGATTGCCTGGGGTCCGAGCCCGCGCGCCAGCCAAGCGCTCATGCTCGCCGTGCGCGCGCGAGCGCTGCTCGACGGACGCCTCGCGCCTTCCATCGACGACGTGCTCGAACTTGCCGAGCCCGTGCTCAAACACCGCATGGCGCTCACCTTCACGGCGCGCGCCGAGGGTGAGACCATCGAAGCGGTGATCGCGCGCCTGAGGGCACGGATCGGATAGGCGATGGCGGTCGAGCCCCGGCACAACAATCAGGATGGCCAGGCTGTTGGACGGGCAATCGGCGAAGGCCGAACGCTCGCCGCCAGCATGCCTCGGCTTATTCTGGAGGCCCGCCGGGTAGCCGCCACGATCATCCACGGCATGCACGGCCGGCGCCGCGCCGGACCCGGCGAGAACTTTTGGCAATATCGACGGTTCGTCTCCGGCGAGCCGGCGTCGCGCGTCGACTGGCGCCGCTCCGCGCGCGACGATCATCTGTACGTTCGCGAGCAGGAATGGGAGGCCGCACACACGGTGTGGATCTGGCCCGACCGCTCGCCGTCGATGGTGTTCGCTTCGCCGCTGGTGCGCGACACCAAGCTCTATCGTGCGCTTGTGGTGGCGCTGGCGCTGGCCGAAGTTCTGGTGGAGGGCGGCGAGCGTGTCGGAATTCCCGGCCTCATGCGCCCGACCGGCAGCCGCAACGTCGTCGATCTGATGGCTCAAGCCATCGTGCATGACAAAAGCGAACGTGCGAGCTTGCCGCCGGACTTTGCCCCCTCGCCGCTTGCCGAAGTCGTTCTGCTCTCCGATCTGTGGAGTCCGATCGGCGATGTGCGGCGCACGATTACGCAGCTCTCGGGCAGCGGCGCCCACGGCCACGTGGTGCAGATCGTCGATCCCGCCGAGGAGACGTTCCCGTATTGGGGCCGCATCGAGTTCATCGAGCCGGAAGACGGCGGTCGCATTACCGCGGGCCGCGCTGAAACATGGCGCGCCGATTACACCGCCCGCGTTAAACGCCACCGCGACGAAATCCGCGCCGAGACCGATCGGCTCGGCTGGAGTTTCATTATCTATCGCACCGATCGTCCGGCCAGTGAGCTTCTGCTCGCGTTGCATGCTCGTATCGGCGCCGCCACGGCGGATGCCGGCTCGCGTTGGCCCGTGGCCGCGGCCCAGCCGAGGACATCTGCATGATTGCGGGTCTCCCCCTCGGCTTTGCCCAACCCCTCGTCCTCATCGGGCTGCTGACGCTGCCGGTGCTGTGGTGGCTGCTGCGCATGATTCCGCCGCGCCCACGCCGCATCGACTTTCCGCCGACGCGGCTTCTGCTCGAAATTGCCCCCAAGGAAGAAACTCCGGCACGCACACCGTGGTGGCTCACGCTCATGCGGCTTTCGCTGGCCGCCCTCATCATCATCGCGGCCGCTGGTCCGCTTTGGCACCCGCCGCTCGCCGGCACCCAGTCAAATGCGCCAATCGCGCTGATGATCGATGACGGCTGGGCGGCCGCTTCCACCTGGGACGCGCGCATCCGCACCGCCGATGACATCATCGCGCGTGCTGTCGACGATCGCCGCGCGATCGCTCTCGTTCCGCTATCGAGCGGCACGCACGACATATCCTTTGAGCCGGCAGAGTCCGCGCGCGTGCGCCTGCATCAAATACAGCCGGTGCCCTACACCGTGCCCCGCACCGAAGCGCTGCCCGCCATATCGCGCTTCCTCGCCAACGCGCATGACGTCGAACTCGTGTGGCTGTCGGACGTAACCGATCTTGGTCACGGCAGCGACTTCGTGAAAGGCCTGGCGGAAACGCTCGGCCAACATCCGCTGACTATCGTGTCCGGCGGAATTCCGGGGCCGCGGGCGCTGACCGCAGCCGACAATGCGGCTGGCGGGCTGTCGGTGAAAATTCTGCGCGCGGTGTCAGGCTTCGACGAAACCGGCACAGTGCGCGCGCTTGACCTCAAAGGGCTGTCGCTCGGCGACGCGCCCTTCTCGTTCAAGGCAGCCGAGCGGGAGACCGAGGCGCGGTTCGATCTGCCGGTCGAAATCCGCAACGATATTGCGCGCGTCGAAGTCGTGGGCGATCGCTCAGCGGGCGCCGTGCAATTGCTCGACAAGCGTTGGCGGCGGCGCACCGTCGGCATCGTTTCCGCCGCGACGGTGGACACAGACCAGCCGTTGCTGTCCTCGAGCTATTACATCCAGCGGGCGTTGAACCCGTTCGCGGACCTGCGGCTCGCGCAAGGCGAATCACCGACGGACGCTGTGGCGCAATTCCTCGACCAGAAACTGCCCATGCTGGTGCTCGCCGATGTGGGCACCATTTCGGGCGACACCCATGACCGCCTCGCCCAATGGGTCGAGGATGGCGGGGTGCTGATACGTTTTGCCGGACCGCGTCTGGCGGCATCCGACGACGATCTGGTGCCGGTCAAATTGCGCCGCGGCGGGCGCATTCTCGGCGGCAGCCTGAGCTGGGACAAACCGCAGCCGCTCGCTGCGTTTTCGCGTGACGGTCCGTTCAACGGTATGCCGGTGCCGAACGACGTGACGGTGACGCGGCAAGTGCTGGCGGAGCCCGATTCAACGCTGAGCGACAACACCTGGGCGACGCTTGCCGACGGTACGCCGCTCGTGACCGCAGCACGACGCGGCAAAGGCCTGCTTGTCCTTTTTCACGTCACCGGCGATACACGCTGGTCGAACTTGCCCCTGTCTGGAAGTTTTGTGGAAATGCTCAAGCGTATCGTCGATCTCGCCGGCACCACCAATGTCGCCAAGACCGAAAATGAAAAGGCGGGTGCAGTGCACGAAGCGGTGCCACCGAGCCGCGTGCTCGACGGCTTCGGCACCTTCATTGCGCCGCCGTCGACGGCGCGGCCGGTCCCAACCGATTATTCCGGAGGCGCCACCGCGGATCATCCGCCGGGCTTCTATGGTCCGCCAGAGAGCTACTTTGCGGTCAACACGCTGACCGCATCTGATCGTCTGGCGCCGCTCGATTTCAGCCCCCTGCGCAACGTCAGCCACGAAATTTACCGCACCAGCGAGCCGCTGGATTTGCGCGGGCCGATTTTCCTCGGTGCGCTGGCGCTGTTCCTACTCGACTCTCTGGTCGTTCTGGTTCTTGGCGGCGGCATTCAACGGCTCGTGTCGTGGCGGCCTACGCGCGCCACCGCGGCCGTTATCATCGGCTTCGCATTGCTGGCGCTGACGATGACGCAAGTTCACGCCCAGAACGCAAGCAGCGCCGATGTACCACCGGCGGCACTCGACACCAGACTCGCCTACGTCGTCACCGGCGACTCAGACGTTGATTCCGTCAGCAAGTCGGGCCTTGCCGGGCTGACACTCTTCCTGGCGCAGCGCACTGCGCTTGAAGCGGGCGATCCGATCGGATTGGACATCAATCACGACGAGCTCGCGTTCTATCCGCTGATCTACTGGCCGATTGTGCCTGGCACCGCGCGGCCGTCCGAGGAGGCGCTCAAGCGCATCGACTCCTACATGAAGAACGGCGGCACTGTTTTGTTTGACACACGCGATGCGGTTGTGGCGCCGCCCGGTCCCGGCGGCGAGACTCAAAGCCCGGGCATGGTGGAATTGCGCAAGATCCTTTCGTCGCTGGATATTCCCCAGCTTGAGCCGGTGCCGCGCGATCACGTGCTTACCAAGACGTTCTATCTTCTGCGCGACTTCCCGGGCCGGTTTAGTACCGGCCAGCTTTGGGTCGAGGCGTTGCCGGCCACCGACGACGAGGAACAATCCAACCGCCCCGCCCGCGGCGGCGACGGCGTGTCCTCGATCATCATCACATCGAACGATCTCGCGGGCGCCTGGGCGACGCGGTCCGACGGGCAGCCCATGCTGCCAATGGTCGACGGTGAGCCGCGACAACGTGAGTTCGCATTCCGCGCCGGCGTCAACATTGTCATGTACACGCTGACCGGCAACTACAAGGCTGACCAAGTGCACGTGCCGGCATTGCTCGAGCGGCTGGGGCAATAGGAGGCCATCCTTTGAACCTCGGCATCGCGTTCGCGCCGCTGGTCAGTGCCCAAATTCTTTGGGCCGCTGTGATCGCGGTCGCGATCCTGGGGCTGGTGCTGTTCGTCGCCCGCAGCCGCGGTGCGGCAATCCGCGTATTGGCGCTGGCGCTGATTGTACTGGCGCTCTCCAACCCGTCGCTGACCCGCGAGGACCGCCAACCGCTCAGCTCGATCGCCGTGGTCGTGGTCGACAAAAGTCCGAGCCAGAGTTTCGGCGATCGCACCCAGCAGACCGAAGAAGCGCGCAAGGCCATCACCGACCGGCTGGGCCGCATTCCCGGCCTGGAAGTGCGTGTCGTGGAAGCCGGCCAATCAGACGGCGAGACCGACGGCACGCGATTGTTCACGGCACTCAATTCCGCGCTGTCAGACGTACCTCCCGACCGCGTCGCCGGCGTCATCATGATCACCGACGGCCGCGT
>JASHVC010000199.1 GCA_030039655.1 Xanthobacteraceae bacterium
TGCGCGGGCGGCAGCCATTGTGGGGTATCGGTGTCACGTCACGGATCGACGTGATGGTGAAGCCGGCAGCCTGCAGCGAGCGCAGCGCCGATTCCCGTCCGGAGCCCGGCCCCGCCACCTCGACCTCGAGGGTGCGCATGCCGTGCTCCTGAGCTTTCTTGGCGGCGTCTTCGGCGGCGACCTGCGCCGCATAAGGCGTAGACTTGCGTGAGCCCTTAAAGCCCATGGTGCCCGCTGAAGACCAGGCAATCGTATTGCCTTGCACGTCAGTGATCGTGATCATTGTGTTGTTGAACGTCGCACTCACGTGAGCGACGCCCGACGCGATGTTCTTGCGTTCGCGTCGGCGGACGCGGGTGGCTTCCTTACCCATTCTGAACCCTTTTCCTGGATCGGAACCGGACCTGCCAGCCCCGCTGGAGCTTCGTTCCCTCGCCTGCGAAGTGCCGCCAGGCAGGCGAGGTGCAATGCACTATTTCTTCTTACCAGCAATAGGCTTGGCCGGACCCTTGCGGGTGCGCGCATTGGTGTGAGTCCGCTGTCCGCGCACCGGCAGACCGCGACGATGCCGCAACCCTCGATAGCATCCGAGATCCATGAGCCGCTTGATGTTCATTGCAACTTCGCGCCGCAAGTCGCCTTCCACGATGTAGTCGCGGTCGATCACCTCACGGAGTTGAAGCACTTCCTGGTCGGTCAACTGCGACACCCGGCGCGCATCAGGAATCGACACTTTCTCCACGATTTCCTTGGCTTTAGCGGGGCCGATGCCATGGATATACTGGAGCGCGATAATCACACGCTTGTTCGTTGGTATGTTCACGCCCGCGATACGAGCCACGTTCAGTCACTCCCTGCGGCGGCTGCCGCCCGTACCGGGCCCAGCACCCGGTAATGCGGCAAGCCGCTGTCCATCGGTTGCGTTGTCACCTTGAGAAGGCCACAAACGTAAAAAACCAGCGCCTGCCTGCCGCTGCGGCTTGGCATCGCTGTTCAATCTCCAACTGGGTATTCGCCGCTTATTAATGGATTCCCCGCGCTTTCGTCAACGGCCCCTAGCATTTTCGTGTACAAGCCGATCTCACCGGCGGCGGCCTTTCCTGGCCTTCGCTTCGCCGGCCGGTCGTCTCGCAGTTTTGGCCGTTTTCCGCGCTGACAGGCGGGCGGCGGCAGGCTTTTTCCCGGATTTTTTTCCTACAACAGAGGCCCTGGGCGCTTTGGGCTTGGCTCCGCCAGCCGGCTTTTTCGCCGCACCCTTGCCGGCCTTCTTGGCCGTCTCTTTCGCGAACGGTTTCGGAGCAGTTGCAGCCTTAGTCGCAGCCTTGCGCGTTTCCCTAGCGGCGGGCGCCTTCTTGGCGGCTAGTGCGTCCGTGATCGCCTGCTCAATCGCCGCTGTGACCTTGTCGATCGGCGCCATGCCATCCACAGCGCGCAGCACCCCTTGCAGGCTGTAGTAGCTCGTCAGCGGTGCCGTCTCGTTCCGGTAGGCCGCCAGCCGCCGGGGGAGCACCTCGGGGTCGTCGTCCTTGCGCAAGGGTTGTCCCTGCGCCTGGGCCTCAGCGATGCGGTTCTTGATGCGCTTGAGCATAGCCGCCTCGTCGACGCGCAGATCGATCACCGCGTCGAGCGAAAGCCCGCGCTCTGCGAGCATCCGATCAAGGGCGACAGCTTGGGGTACCGTGCGCGGAAACCCATCGAGGATGAAACCCTTGCTGGCGTCCGGCTCGCCGATGCGCTGGGTGATGATGCGGACCACGATGTCATCGGGCACCAGGCCGCCGCGCGCCATGATCTCCTGCGCCTGCAGGCCCACTGGCGCGCCGGCCTTCACGGCCGCACGCAGCATGTCTCCCGTCGATAGCTGGACCAAACCGTATTTAGCGACGAGCCGCTGGGCCTGTGTTCCTTTGCCGGCCCCGGGCGGGCCCAGCAGGATCAATCTCATCTCCGACGTCCCCCGCGGAGCTTCGATCGTTTGATCAGGCCTTCGTATTGGTGTGCCAGCAGGTATCCCTGCACCTGCGCCACTGTATCCATGGTCACGCTGACCACGATCAGGAGCGATGTACCGCCGAAATAGAACGGCACCGCCGCGTAGGAGATCAGCATCTCGGGAAACAGGCAGACGATGGCCAGATACGCGGCTCCGATCACGGTGATGCGCGACAGCACGTAATCGATGTATTCGGCCGTGCGCTCGCCCGGGCGGATACCAGGGATGAACCCGCCGTGCTTCTTCAGATTGTCAGCGGTCTCCGTCGGATTGAAAATGATCGCCGTGTAGAAGAAGGCGAAGAACACGATTAGGGCGACGTAGAACACGAGAAACAACGGCCGCCCGTGAGAGAGCTGCGTGGTGATCATCGTCAGCCAGCCCGATGTTTGGCTCCCGGGGGCGGCCGTAAAGCTCGATACTGTCGTCGGCAGCAACAGCAACGAAGAGGCGAAGATCGGCGGAATCACGCCCGAGGTATTCAACTTGAGCGGCAGGTGAGACGACTGCCCCTCGAACATACGGTTACCGACCTGGCGCTTCGGATATTGGATCAACAGCCGCCGCTGCGCACGCTCCATGAAGACGATGAAAGTGATGACAGCGACCGCCATCACCACCACGATCAGGATAAGCCCGGTGGACAACGCGCCCTGGCGGCCAAGTTCAAGCGTACTGGCGATAGCCGCCGGCAACTGCGCGACGATGCCCGACATGATGATCAGCGAGGTGCCGTTGCCGATGCCCCGCTGCGTGATCTGCTCGCCGAGCCACATCAAGAACATGGTGCCGCCGGTGAGCGTGATCACCGTCGAAATGCGGAAAAAGAATCCCGGATCCGTGACCGCCGAACCGGCGCCCGCCCCTTCGAGGCCGATGGCAATGCCGTAGGCCTGCAACGCCGCAAGAAATACCGTCAGATAACGCGTGTACTGATTGATCATCTTGCGGCCCTGCTCGCCCTCCTTCTTCAGTTGCTCGAGGGTGGGCGAGACCGTCGTCATCAGCTGGATGATGATCGAGGCCGAGATGTACGGCATGATGGTGAGCGCGAAGATCGCCATGCGGTGAATGCCGCCGCCGGCGAACATATTGAACATGCCGAGAAAGCCCGTGGCATTCTGGTTGAAGATCTTGTCCCAGGCGGCCGGATCGATGCCGGGCAGCGGAATGTAGGTGCCGAGCCGGTAGACCAGCAGCGCTCCCAGGGTAAACCAGATACGCTTTTTCAGCTCTTCGGCCTTGGCCAGCGCACCGAAGTTGAGATTGGCTGCCAGTTGTTCTGCTGCCGAGACCATTCGCTGCTCCGTATACCCGTGCGACCGCGCCCGACGGCCTATATAGGCATCAAGCCGCCTGTTCGCCCGCCTCGCGCTTGGGTGCGAGAATTTCGACGCTGCCGCCAGCCCTTTCCACCGCCGCAATGGCCGATTTGGACGCTCCGAATACAGAGAGCGACACCTTCGCCTTGATCTCGCCGCCGCCGAGGAGCCGTACGCCGTCCTTGGTGCGGCGGAGCACGCCGGCCTTGACCAGCGCGGCCGCGTCGATCTTGCCGGCGGTATCAAGCCGGCCGGCATCGACCGCCTCCTGAATGCGGCCGAGGTTCACTTCATTGAGCTTGCGAGCGAACATCGTGTTCTTAAAACCGCGCTTGGGCAGGCGCCGATGCAGCGGCATCTGGCCGCCTTCGAAACCCTTGATGCGCACGCCCGAACGCGCGGTCTGACCTTTGCCGCCGCGGCCGCCGGTCTTGCCGGTGCCGGAGCCGATGCCGCGGCCGATGCGCTTTCGCGTTTTGCGGGCGCCAGGTCGACCGGCGAGTTGGTGCAGTTTCATGGTCTTGGTCCCTTCTGTTCGCCGTCATCCTGAGGCGCGAGCGAAGCGAGCCTCGAAGGATGAGGCCCCGGCCCTTCGAGGCTCGCCGACTTTGTCGGCGAGCGCCTCAGGGTGAGGCGCCTGCTATCTCTCCACCAACTCCACGAGATGCGCGACCTTCGCGATCATCCCGCGCGTCTGCGGCGTATCGGGAAGCTCGGAAACCCGGCCGATTTTGTTCAGCCGCAACCCCACCAACGTCTCGCGCTGCCGATGATGCCGGCGTTGCGGGCTGCCAGTCTGCCGCACCTTGACGGTCTTTCCCGAATTCTTGCCGGCATTCATTGCATGCTCCAAAACGTTCAGTCGGCCGTTGCCTGATCGGCATCGACGTCGCGGCGGCGCGCTTGCAGCGCCGAGACCTTGACGTTTCGCCGCGCGGCAACTGATCGCGGGGAATCCTGGCGCTTGAGCGCATCGAACGTCGCCCGCACCACGTTGTACGGATTTGAGGTCCCGAGCGACTTCGCCACCACGTCGGCCATGCCCAGCGTCTCGAACACCGCGCGCATCGGCCCGCCGGCGATGATGCCGGTGCCGGGCGGAGCGGCGCGCAAGAACACGCGGCCCGCGCCATGGCGGCCGGCCACGTCGTGATGCAACGTGCGCCCTTCGCGCAAGGGCACGCGGGTTAGTCCGCGCTTGGCCGCATCGGTGGCTTTTCGGATCGCTTCCGGTACCTCGCGCGCCTTGCCGTGGCCGAAGCCGACCCTGCCCTTCTGATCGCCGACCACGACCAAGGCCGCAAAGCCGAAGCGCCGGCCGCCCTTCACCACTTTGGCGACGCGGTTGATGTGGACGAGTTTGTCGACGAATTCGCTGTCGCGCTCTTCGTCGCGCCGCCGTTCGCGGGGTTCACGCGCCATATCTGTGTGCCATGTTGTTGGAACCTATGCCGTTGAAGCTATGCGATCCGATTGTTGTTCAGAAGCTCAGTCCACCTTCGCGCGCGGCCTCGGCCAAAGCCTTGACACGGCCGTGATACAGATAGCCACCGCGATCGAATACGACTTCCTTGACGCCCTTTTCCTGCGCACGCTGAGCAATGAGCTTGCCGACGGCCTTGGCGGCCTCGACGCTGGCGCCGGTCTTCAGCGACTCTCGTGTCGGCTTCTCGATCGACGAGGCGGACACGACCGTCGTGCCGGCGTCGTCATCGATCACCTGGGCGTAGATGTGTTTGGATGAGCGGAAGATGGAAAGCCGCTTGCGGCCATAGGCTGCCCGCCGCAGTGCACCGCGCACACGCCCCTTTCGCCGATCGATTCTGTCGTGAAGCTTGCTCATCGCCGGTCCCGTTAGTTCTGGCCGCGCTGTTTACGCGATGCGATCAAGGCGCGCAGCATGTCGTCAGCGTCCTGAGGCGCTTCAATCCCCTCGGCAAATGGGCCGAGCGTCGCCGCACTAAAGCGCATCGGCTCCCGACCGCCACCGGGCACGACGATCAGGTCGCCGGGCCTGAGTTCCTTGAAAAATCCCACCTTGATCATTTCTTTTTGCCTTCCTTGCGGAAAATGCGCTCGGACGCGTATTTGATGCCCTTGCCCTTGTAGGGCTCGGGCGGCCGGTAGTCGCGGATCTCGGCGGCCACCTGCCCCACCTTCTGGCGGTCGCTGCCGCTGATCACGATCTCGACCGGCCGCGGCGTTGCGATGGTGATGCCCTCGGGGATCGGATAGACGATGTCGTGGCTGTAGCCGAGCGCGATCTGCAGGTTCTTGCCCTGCACGGCGGCGCGGTAACCGACGCCATTGATCTCCAGCCGCTCTTCGAAGCCCTTGGTCACGCCGGCGATGAGATTGGAGATCAGCGTCCGCGACGTGCCCCATTGCGAGCGCGCCCGCTTGGTGTCCGAGCGCGGATCAACCTTGATCTGCCCGCCCTCGAGCTTTACCGCCACATCGTCGTTCAGGACGACCTGCAGCGCGCCCTTCGGGCCCTTCACCTTTACGGTCTGGCCCTCGACATTGGCGGTGATTCCTGAGGGAACAGCGATTGGCTTTTTTCCGATGCGGGACATTAGAACACCGTGCAGAGAATCTCGCCGCCCACATTGGCGTCGCGGGCATCGTGGTCGGCCATGACGCCCTTCGGCGTTGAGACAATGGCGACGCCCAGCCCATTGTTGATCCGCGGCAGGTTCTTAACCGAGGTGTAGACGCGGCGGCCGGGCTTGGAAATCCGCTCGATCTCGCGGATCACCGGCTCGCCGTCGAAATATTTCAGCTCAATCTCGATCTCAGCGCGGCCGTCTTTCTCGACCACCGCATAGCCACGAATGTAACCCTCGCTCTTGAGCACTTCGAGCACGCTCTCACGCAATCTTGAGTTTGGACTCGTAACCTTGCCCTTGTTACGCATCTGCGCGTTGCGGATGCGCGTCAGCAGGTCGCCGAGTGGATCATTCATAGGCATCGTGCGAGCCTCCTTACCAGCTCGACTTCAACAAACCCGGGATCAGGCCCTTGGAGCCCAGTTCCCGTAACGCAATGCGCGACAGTTTGTGCTTGCGATAAAAGCCGCGCGGGCGCCCGGTGATCTCGCAACGGTTGCGGATGCGGGTGGCGGATGAATTGCGCGGCAGCTTGGCGAGCTTCAACGTCGCCGCAAACCGCTCCTCGACCGGTTTCGTCTTGTCCTGTGCAATCGCCTTGAGCCGGGATCGGCGGCCCGAATATTTCTTCGTCATCCGGCGGCGCCGGTTGTTCTTCTCGATCGAACTCTTCTTCGCCATCACGTTCTCCTCGGGTTCCGCGTCTGAGGCCGGTCGATTGCCTGCCTCACTGCCGGAACGGAAAATTGAATGCCGTCAACAGCGCCCGCGCTTCGTCGTCGTTGCCCGCGGTGGTGCACACAGTGATGTCCATGCCCCAGATGTCAGCGGCCTTGTCGTAGTCGATCTCGGGGAACACGATGTGTTCCTTGATGCCGAGGGTGTAGTTGCCGCGGCCATCAAAGCTCTTGGGCGAAAGGCCACGGAAATCGCGCACGCGCGGCAGCGCGATGTTGATAAGCCGGTCGAGAAATTCGTACATACGCGCCTTGCGCAGCGTCACCTTGCAACCGATAGCCTGGCCCTCGCGCAACTTGTAGGTCGCGATTGACTTGCGCGACTTGGTGACAACGGCCTTCTGTCCGGCGATCAGCGCCAGGTCGGCTGCAGCCGACTCCACCTTCTTGCGGTCGGCGACACCCTCGCCGATGCCCATGTTGATGACGATCTTGTCGAGGCTGGGAATCTGCATCCGGCTTTTGTAACCGAACTGCTCTGTAAGCTTACCGCGGATTGTCTCGTCGAACTGCACCTTCAAGCGCGCCGGGACGCGCGGCTCCGGCGCACGCTCGGCCTTGGCCGCCTTGCCGGCCTTGCCGTCGCCCTTCTCGCCCGCCTCCGCCTTGGCCGCCTTGGGCGTCTGTTCGCCTTTGCCGGCCTTCTGCGCCTTTACCGGCTTCTCGGCCTGGTCGGCCTTCGCAGGGCGCTTGGGCTTCTCGGCCTTATCTGCGTTCTTCGCTTTCTTTTCGTCCGTATCAGCCATCGATCTCGACTCCCGAACGCTTGGCGACGCGCACCTTCTTGCGCTGGTCGCCGGTGCCGACAAACTTGAAGCCGACCCGCGTCGGCTTGCCGTCCTTGGGATCAGCGAGCGCGATGTTGGACAGGTGGATCGACGCCTCCTTGGAGATAATGCCGCCCTCCTGCGTCGTGCTTTGGCGCTGATGGCGCTTGACCATGTTGACGCCGCGCACCAGGGCACGGCCTTCGTCGCGGCGCATCTCGATGACCTCGCCGGTGCGGCCCTTGTCGCGGCCTGCAATCACGATGACGGTGTCGCCCTTTTTGATTCTCGCCGCCATCACAGCACCTCGGGCGCAAGCGAAATGATCTTCATGTGGTTCTTGGCCCGCAATTCGCGCGGCACGGGTCCGAAAATGCGCGTGCCCACCGGCTCCATCTGCGGATTGATCAACACTGCGGCGTTGCGGTCGAAGCGGATGATCGAGCCATCGGCGCGTTTGATGTCCTTGGCGATACGCACGATGACCGCCTTCATCACGTCGCCCTTCTTCACCCGGCCGCGCGGGATCGCCTCCTTCACCGACACGACGATCACGTCGCCGATGGTGGCGTATTTGCGCTTACTGCCGCCGAGCACCTTGATGCACATGACGCGGCGCGCGCCGGAATTGTCCGCCACGTCGAGGTTGCTTTGCATCTGGATCATGGGCTAACCCACCAATTCTTTTCTGCCGCGCGCCTAAGAAGCCTGCTTCTTCTCGCCGCGCACGACCGCCCAGCGCTTGAGCTTGGAAATCGGCCGGTGCTCTTCGATCCACACGAGATCGCCGACCTTGAATTCATTCTTCTCATCGTGCGCGTAGTACTTCTTCGAACGGCTCACGGTCTTCTTGAACAACGGATGGGTGTAGCGCCGCTCGACCCGCACAACCAAAGTCTTGGCTTGCTTGTCGCCCACCACGACACCTTGCAGCATACGCTTCGGCATCTTATTCCCCTTAGCCTTTTGCGCCGGCGCGCTTTTGCTGCGCGATGGTCTTGAGCCGCGCGATGTCGCGCCGCACTTCGCGCACGCGGGCGGTATTTTCCAACTGCCCGGTGGCGCGCTGAAAACGCAGATTGAACTGCTCTTTCTTCAGCTTGAGCACTTCGTCGTCGATCTGATCGATCGTCATGGTTTTGATGTCGGCCGCTTTCATGACACGCCTATTCGCTGATGCGCTCGACGAAGCGGGTTTTGATCGGCAATTTGGCCGCCGCTAGCGCCAGCGCCTCCTTGGCGACCTGCACCGTCACGCCATCCACCTCGAAAATGATGCGGCCCGGCTTGATCCGCGTCACCCAAAATTCCGGCGCACCCTTGCCGGAGCCCATGCGCACTTCCAGAGGCTTCTTGGACACCGGCACGTCAGGAAAGACGCGGATCCACACACGCCCCGACCGCTTCATGTGGCGGGTGAGTGCGCGGCGCGCCGCCTCGATCTGGCGCGCGGTAACCCGGTCGGGCTCCAACGCCTTGAGGCCGAACTGGCCGAACGCCAAGTCGATCGCGCTCGTCGCAATGCCTTTGATGCGGCCCTTGTGCGCCTTCCTGAATTTCGTTCGCATCGGTTGCAGCATGACGGACGCCTCTGTTCAGCTTTTCTCGCTCACGCCGCGTCACGCCGCGGACGGCCGGCATCGGCCTCGGCCATCTTCTTGTCCTGAGCCATGGGGTCGTGTTCCATGATCTCGCCCTTGAAGATCCATACCTTCACGCCGCAGGTGCCGTACGTCGTGAACGCGGTGGCGACGCCGTAATCGACGTCGGCGCGCAACGTATGCAGCGGCACCCGGCCCTCGCGGTACCATTCCATACGCGCGATCTCGGCCCCACCCAGCCGGCCGGAGCAATTGATACGGATGCCTCCGGCGCCGAGCCGCATAGCCGATTGCACCGCTCGCTTCATAGCGCGGCGGAAGGCGACGCGACGCTCGAGCTGCTGGGCGATCGACTCAGCGACGAGCTGGGCGTCGAGTTCCGGCTTGCGAATTTCGACGATGTTGATGACCACGTCGCTATCGGTCAGCGCCGCGACCTTGCGACGTAATTTTTCGATGTCGGCGCCCTTCTTGCCGATGACCACGCCGGGACGCGCCGAATGGATAGTGACGCGGGCCTTCTTGTGCGGACGCTCGATCACGATCTTGGACACCGCAGCCTGCTTCAGCTCCGCCATCAGCGCTTTACGGATTTCCATGTCCTCGTGCAGCAGCGAGCCGTAGCTGGTCTTGCCCGCGTACCACCGCGAATCCCAGGTGCGGTTGATGCCCAGACGAAGCCCGACCGGATTGACTTTTTGACCCATGGTCTTCTCCTGACCGCTTCCTAGTTCGCCGGCGCCTCAACCTCACGCACGATGATGGTGAGGTTTGCGAACGGCTTAAGTATGCTCCCAACACGGCCGCGCGCTCGCGGCGTATGCCGCTTGATCACCAGCGCCTTGCCGACATGGGCTTGCACGACCACGAGATCGTCTACATCGAGGTCGTGATTGTTCTCCGCGTTGGCGATCGCGGACTCCAAACACTTGCGCACCTCGTGGGCGATGCGCTTGCGCGAGAACTCAAGATCGGCGAGCGCGGTAGAAACCTTTTTGCCGCGAATGAGCTGGGCCAAAAGGTTCAGCTTCTGCGGGCTCACCCGCAGCATGCGGGAGACCGCTTTCGCTTCGTTATCGCCGAGCGAACGCCCTCGCCCTTTCTTGCTCATGACATCTCTCCCCGGCCTACGACGCGTCGCCCGCGGGCGCCGCGGGCGCTGCCGGTGCCGCCCCTCCGGCCGGCGCGGGCCCGCTCGCACGCTTTGCCTTGCGGTCAGATGAATGGCCATAGAACGAGCGGGTCGGCGAAAACTCTCCAAACTTGTGACCGACCATTTCCTCGGTCACGATTACCGGGATGTGCTTCTGGCCGTTGTAGACGCCGAAAGTCAGCCCGACGAATTGCGGCAGGATGGTCGAGCGCCGCGACCAGATGCGGATCATCTCGTGGCGGCCCGACGCGCGTGCCGCATCCACCTTCTTCATCAGATAGCCGTCGAAAAACGGACCTTTCCAGACCGAGCGCGCCATCGCCCTATCTCCTACTTTTTCTTCTTCCGCGCGTGGCGGCTCAACATGATGAATTTGCTGGTGCTCTTATTCTTCCGCGTCTTCATGCCCTTGGTGGGCTTGCCCCAGGGCGTCACCGGATGACGGCCGCCACGAGTGCGCCCGCCGAGCGGATGGTCGACTGGATTCATGGTCTCGCCGCGGACATGGCCGCGCCAGCCCATCCACCGATGGCGACCGGCCTTGCCGATCGAAACGTTCATGTTGTCCGGGTTTGACACCGCACCGACAGTGGCGATGCAATGGCCATGGACCATCCGCTGCTCGCCTGAATTGAGCCGCAAGATCACGTATTCGCCGTCGCGGCCAACAATCTGCGCGTAAGTGCCGGCTGAGCGCGCGATCTGTCCGCCTTTACCGATCTTAAGCTCGATATTGTGCACGATGGTGCCGACCGGAATGTTGGCGATCGGCATGGCATTGCCGGGTTTGACATCGACATACTCGCCGGCAACTACGGTGTCACCGACCGAAAGCCGCTGCGGCGCCAGGATGTAATTGAGCTCGCCGTCTTCGTATTTGATGAGGGCGATAAATCCGGTGCGGTTGGGATCGTATTCGATCCGTTCGACCTTGGCGGGCGCGTCGAACTTACGGCGCTTGAAGTCGATGATGCGATAGGCCTTCTTGTGGCCGCCGCCGCGATAGCGGCTGGTGATCGATCCGGAATTGTTGCGGCCGCCGGTGGAATTCTTACC
>JASHVC010000200.1 GCA_030039655.1 Xanthobacteraceae bacterium
GAAGGATCGCCGATTGTGTTCGGCCCACCTGGCGGCGTCAGCAGCGCTAGCGGCGACCACACCTTCAAGGCCCGCGCCGGCCACCACCTGCCGCCGCAACTCCTGAGCTCAGGCCGCAACGTGTTTGAAGAACTCGGACCCTATTTCACCTTGCTGGCGTTCGACAGCGACGACCGCGGCGTCGCGGGTTTCGCTGAGGTCGCAAAGACGCTTGGGGTGCCGCTGAAGATCGTTCGCGACACCTATGCGGACGGGCGGACGGCCTATGAGGCGAAGCTGATCCTGGTACGGCCGGACCGCTACGTTGCTTGGACCGGCGAGACCACACCCACCGACGCAAGTGCGATCGTCGCCAGGGTTGTCGGACGCGCTTAAACACTCACGCGCGCAAGGGTCTACAGCAGCTTGATCTCGACTTTGCGGAACTTCACAACGCCGCTCTCATCGCTCACACCCTTGCCGTGCTGGAGCGCGATGCGTCCCTTGGCGAACTTGTCGGAATGAGCATCGTTGACGGTCTTTTTGCCGTCGAGGATCACAGTGAACGTATTGCCATTGGCAATGATCTCGTAGGTGTTCCATTTGCCGCCCGCATGCGGCATCGGGTCAACCGCCGCGACATCAACGATCGCGCCGGTACCGTATTTCGGTTCGGGGCGCGTGTCCCAGATGTTGACCTCGTAGGCGGTCTTCCCGGTCACGCTTTTCGGATCGGTACAGCGAATGAACACGCCGCTATTGGTCTTGGCTTCGATCCAGAATTGGACGCGGAGATCGAAGTCGGCATAGTCGGTATTCGACACCATAAAGCCGTTGCCGTTGTCGGCGACGAGCACGCCATGCTCCAGCTTCCAGTTCGCCGTGCCGATCGGGCTCCAGTTGTCGAGGTTCTTACCGTCGAACAGCGTGACCCATCCGGCTTTGGCTTGCGCCGGCGAGTCGTTCGCATATTGCCCAAGCGAAAGCACTACGCCGCCCATCACAAGAAGTGCCATGCCGAGCGTAGACCAAGATTTCATCGCGATTCCCTCCCGCTGTAGACTTTTGATTGTCCTTCGCACGGACATTTATGCAGTCTGACTATATCAGCTTCAACCCCTTTCCCCAGTGCATGATCCGGAAAAGGCCGCCCTCGGACTTGATCCGGGGGGTGGATACCGGTTTTCCGAACAGATCATGCTCCAGCGAAGAACCTAGACCATGATCCGATTCAAATCTGATGGATCATGGTCTAGGGCTTGATTGACTTGGGTTTACCTATGGTTCGAGCCACTTCGTCGATGCGCAGCTCGTTCTGCAGATCTGCCAAGTCAACCGGGATATGACTCCCATCGATATCACTGGTCGCGGTCTGATATTGGCCGGTCAACCGGCTAAGCGTATCGAAGCGAACGGCCAAGTAGTTGGCCATGTATTGGTCAAACTCTCTTTCGCCGGCCTGATCCGAAACCTGCATGGTATTTGCCTGGGCAATGAGGTCCTCCGGGCTGATCACAGGCAAATTGAGGTGGGTTTCCCCCCAATACATGGCCGCAGCATCGAGCACTTTGCTTCCGGCGTATTTCAACGAGTCGTTCAGGAGCTGGTCTTGCTCCTGGTCCCATACGGTTTGATTCGCAGCGTTCTTTTGTGGATTCTGGAAAGAGCTGAGAAAGTCCGCCAGTAACTGCTGTTCCGCTGCTTGCGCCGCGTTGTATCCTTCGTTCCCTTGAGTATCAGTTCCAACGGCAAACCCGCTGTAGAGTTTCTCCACGCGGTCCGCGGCAGTAGTTTGTGGTGAATTACGCGGCGTGGTCGTAGTGGTAGGACTTGCGCAACCAAATATCCAGAAACAGGCGGACGCCCAGACACTACCCACAACAACAGATGCGGTTGATGCATGGTCAATCACCGCGCCATCCGACGAGGCGGCAAAACCATTGGAAACGAACTGTGAAGCCAAGCCCGTCAGCAGGCAAATAACGATGAGTAAGCGTCGCATTTCTAAATCAGCTTCAACCCTTTCAAGCTCGCGTGCCCGTCCTTGCCGACGATGATGTGATCGTGCACGGAGATGCCGAGTGACTGGGCCACCGCAATGATCTGCTGCGTCATCTGGATGTCGGCGTGCGACGGTGTCGGATCGCCAGAGGGATGATTGTGCACCAGGATGATCGCCGTGGCCGACAGCTCCAGGGCGCGCTTGACCACCTCGCGCGGATAGACCGGCGTATGGTCGATGGTGCCGGTCTGCTGCACCTCGTCGGCGATGAGCTGATTACGCTTGTCGAGGAAGAGCACACGGAACAGTTCGCGGTCGGCAAAGGCTTGCGCGGTGCGGCAATAGTCGAGCACCGCCGACCACGATGACAGCGCCGGCCGCTTTTTCACCTGACCGCGCAGGAGCCGGCTCGCGGCCGCCTGCACGATCTTGAGTTCGGTGACGCCGCCGTCGCCCAGGCCCTTCACTTCGGCGAGCCGCGCCGCCGGCGCCGTGATCACCTCGGCAAACGAGCCGAACTTCTCCAGCAGCGATTTGGCGAGCGGCTTGACGTCGCGCCGCGGCAGCGCCCGAAACAACAACAGCTCCAGAAGCTCGTAATCGGAAACGGCATCGGCGCCGGCCTCGCGAAAGCGACCGCGCAGGCGCTCACGATGGCCGTAATAATGCGGCGGAGCCTCCGCGAGGCCCTGTCCGCTTGCGCGCTTCTTTTCCAACATGAGACGTCAGACGCAGCCCTTCGACCGCAATGGTTGGCCGCGGTTCCCCGCTCAAGGATGACTGGATTACGGGAATTTGCAATCGGCCTGGCTGTAAAATCATCCGCCTGCACGGGCCATCCGAACGGTTGCCTATCGCCGTGGGCCAAAATCCTGGTTCGGAAACGCCGATGCATCGGGCGCCTTGATGACCACGTAGGGATGGTCGACCGCAGCGTGGCAAGCGTTGCAGCCCTGGGTGAGCTGATCGTAAGCGGCGGCGAATTTTTTCGGGTCTTGCTGCTTGATGGCGGCGTCGACGGCATCCAGCGGCTGGCTCAGCGCCGCGTCGACCAGTTCGCCAACCGGCAAGCCGCGAAACCGCGGTTGCGCCTTGATGATGCCCGCAAATGACTGGCGGATTTCGACCAGCGCGTAGCCGGCGAGCGCCCAGTTCTGGACGCGGCCGGCCAAGCCCAGCTTGGCATGGCGAGGTTGGATCAGCATGTTCATCATGTCGCCCATGGTCAGCACGTACGGAGCAGGCGCCGA
>JASHVC010000201.1 GCA_030039655.1 Xanthobacteraceae bacterium
CCGGGCACGTCCACGAAGGTGACGATGGGAATGCCGAAGGCGTCGCAGAAGCGCACGAAGCGCGCCGCCTTGCGGCTTGCGTCGGAGTCGAGCACGCCGGCCAGCACCATGGGCTGATTGGCGACGAAACCCACGGTACGGCCATCGATGCGGCCGAAGCCGATCACGATGTTGCGGGCGAAGGTTTCCGAAAGTTCGAGGAAGTCGCCTTCGTCCACGACTTTCAGGATCAGCTCCTTGATGTCGTAGGGCTTGTTGGGATTGTCGGGCACCAGCGTATCGAGCGAAGGCTCGACGCGCTCGACCTTGTCGAGCGACGGCCATTCGGGCACGCCCGACGCATTGTTGGCCGGCAGAAAGTCGAGCAGGCGGCGCATCTGCAGCAGGCACTCGACGTCGTTGTCATACGCGCCGTCGGCGATCGATGAGCGGGTGGCGTGCACCGACGCGCCGCCGAGCTCCTCGGCGGTGACGATCTCGTTGGTCACCGTTTTCACCACTTCGGGGCCGGTGACGAACATGTAGCTCGTGTCGCGCACCATGAAGATGAAATCGGTCATGGCCGGCGAATAGACGTCGCCGCCGGCGCACGGGCCCATGATCACCGAGATCTGCGGGATGACGCCCGAGGCGATGACGTTGCGCTTGAACACTTCGCCATAGCCGCCAAGCGACGCCACGCCTTCCTGGATGCGGGCGCCGCCGGCGTCGAACAGGCCGACGATCGGCGCGCGCGCGCGCATGGCCATGTCCTGAATCTTGATGATCTTCTGCGCGTGGGTCTCGCTGAGCGAGCCGCCGAACACGGTGAAGTCCTTGGCGAAGGCGAAGACGGTGCGGCCGTTCACGGTGCCGAAGCCGGTGACGACGCCGTCGCCGGCGATCCTGTGCTTCTCCATGCCGAAGTCGATGGAGCGGTGTTCGACGAACATGTCGAGTTCCTCGAACGAGCCATGGTCCATGAGCAGCTCAAGCCGCTCGCGCGCGGTGAGCTTGCCGCGCTTGTGCTGCGCCTCGATGCGCGCCTTGCCGCCGCCCGCCCGCGCGGCTTCGCGACGTTCTTCCAGGCTGTCGATGATGTCTTTCATGGTCAGGCCCCAGGGATCAGGAATCGGGGATCAGGATTCTGAATCCTGACGCCTATACCTGACTCCTGACATAGCAAGAGCCGCGCCAAGCGTCATCTTTCATCCTGCCCCGCGATAGCGGGAGAGGAGGCAACACCTGCCGCCTCTTTAATCGCCGCGACGATGCCGGCGTAGCCGGTACAGCGGCAGAGGTGGCCGGAGAGGACTTCACGGATTTCCGCTTCGGTAGGCTGCGGATTGCGGGCGAGGAAATCGGTGAACGACATGAGGATGCCCGGCGTGCAGAAGCCGCATTGCAGGGCGTGATTGTTGCGGAATGCCTGCTGCAGCGGGTTGAGCGTGCCGTCGGGCGCGGCGAGCGATTCCACGGTGCGTACCTCGCGGCCTTCGGCCTGCACGGCGAGCGTCAAGCAGGAGCGCTGGGCGACGCCGTCGATCAGCACCGTGCAGGAGCCGCAGATGCCGTGCTCGCAGCCGACATGAGTGCCCGTGGCGCCGAGGCCGTGGCGCAGGAAGTCGCTGAGCAACATGCGTGGCTCGGCCTCGGCGGAGAGCTTGCGGCCATTCAGCGTGAGCGCGACGCGAACCCGCTCGCCCTTGTTCACGCGGCGCATCGTCGTGCTTCCTCGATCACGCGCGGGCCGAGCTTGCGAAACATGTCGCGGCGCATGGCCGCCGTAGCGTGCAGGTCGTCGTAGCCTTCAAGGTCGTCGGCCCAGGCGTTGATGGCCGCGGCGGTATCGCCATCGATGGCGCGGACTAGCGGCCGGCCGGCCATGCCGCCAACGCCGAGGCGCGCGGCACCGCGCTCGTCCGCTATGGCCGCAAGCGCAATGATGGCGAAGTCACCGTGGCGCCGCGCCACCTCGTTGAACGCCACGCCCTTTCCCTCGATTGCCGGAAACCGTACCGCCGCGATCAACTCATCGGGCGCGCGCAGTGTAGTGAGCATGTCCTTCTGAAACGCCTCGGCCGCAACCACCCGCTCGCCGCGCTTTTGTGAGCGCAGCACCACCTGGCCTTCGAGGACGGCGAGCGCCAGCGGCAGCTCGGAGCTAGGATCGGCGTGCGCAATGGAGCCGCACACCGTCCCGCGGTTGCGCGTCTGGAAGTGGCCGACGAACGGCAGCGCAGCGGCAACCAGGGGAAGCTTCTGCTTTAGCTGCGGCCACGCCATGAGCTTGTTCTGGGTGACGGCCGCGCCGATCTCGATTTCGCTGCCTAGATCGCGGATGGTATCGAGCGCGGCGATGAGCGAGACATCGATCAGCACCGCCGGATCAATCAGGCGCAGGTTGAGCATGGGCAGCAGCGATTGCCCACCAGCGAGAATGCGCGCGTCGTCGCCGTATTCGGCGAGCAGCGCCAACGCCTCGTCGACCGTATCGGGGCGCACATAGTCGAACGGGCGGGGCTTCATTTCTTGCCCGCTTCCAGCATCGCGTGGATACGCTTCGGCGTTGCCGGCAGCGGCACATCGGCAGCACCCAGCGCGTCAGCGATAGCGTTGGCGATGCAAACCGGCGTCGACATGCAATTGCCCTCGGCAAGCCCCTTGGCGCCGAGCGGGGTGAGCGGCGACGGCGATTCCATGTGCAGAATCTCGACGGCGGGGATTTCGCTCACCGTCGGCACCAGATAATCCGCGAAGGTGCCCGACAGGAACGCGCCTTCTTCGTTGTAGGAAAACTCCTCGTAGAGCGCGGCGGCGATGCCCTGCGCGAACGCCCCGCGAATTTGGCCCTCGGCGATGGTCGCATTCAGGATACGCCCCGCGTCGTGCATGGACACATAGCGGTCGACGCGCACCTGATAGGTGACTGGATCGATCTCAATGCCGCACATGTCGAAGACAAAGCCGTAGGTCAGCGAAGTGTTGATGCGGTCGTCGCTCGCCGGCGGTTCAAGCTCGGGCGGCGACCACACGCCAGTCTCGCTCAGCGCCGGGGCCATCTCTTCCGGCAACATTACCGGCGACCAGTGCGAAGTGGCGGCGACGCGGCCGAACGGCAGCGCGTTGTCGGGATTGGAGCGGCTCCTGATCTTGCCGCCGGAAAGTTCCACGTCTTCCGGCAGCACGTTAAGCTGCTTCGCGGCGATGCCCTTGAGTTTCTCGCGCATCTGCACTGCGGCCATCTGCGCGGCGACGGCGGTGCCCGAGGCAAAGCGGCTCGAATAAGTGCCGGCCGCGATCGACCATTGATCCTTGGCGGTGTCGAGCTCCAGAACGACCTCGACGTCGTCGGGCTTGAGGCCAAGCTCGTGCCCGACGATCTGCGACAGCACGGTCTCGTGGCTCTGGCCCTGCACGGTGACGTCGGCGGTCACCGACACCGCGCCAAGCGGATCGATATTCACCGTCGCCATCGACACCGCGCCGTTCTTCGGCCCGGCACGCTCGCGCGCAGCCGGCGTCAGCAACGTCGAAAGGTAGCCCATGTTCGACATGGCCGGCTCGACCACGGCGGCAAAGCCGATGCCGTAGATGCGGCCAGCGGCGCGCGCCGCATCACGGCGCTGGCGCAATGCCTCGAGCCGCCCCTGCCCCACCGCGATTTCGATGGCGCGCGCATAGTCGCCGGAATCGTAAAGTGCGCCGGCCGCGGTGCGATACGGAAATTTCTGCGCCGGGATGAGATTACGGCGGATGACATCGAGCGGATCGAGTTTCAGCTCCACGGCGATGCGCTGCATCAGCCGTTCCAGCGCCAGGTAAAGCTGCGGGCCGCCGAAGCCGCGAATGAGACTCGCCGGCATCTTGTTGGTGAGCACGCAGCGGTTTTTCACATCGACATTCGGAATGTCGTAGGCCCCGGTCACCGCGCCGTGCATGCGGTAGAGCGGCCCCGGCATCGGCGCGCGCAGGAACGCGCCGTAATCTTCGAGCTGGTCGAGCTTGAGCGCGAGGATTTTGCCGTCGTTGGTGACCGCGGCGTCGATGGCCGTAACACGGTTCGGCCCGGAGCTTGCCGCGACGAGATGTTCGACGCGGTCCTCCGTCCATTTCACCGGCCTGCCGGTGATCTTCGCCGCCAGCCCCATCAGCACGACGTAAGGGAACACCGAGAGCTTGATGCCGAAGCTGCCGCCGGAATCCGGCGGGATGCGCAAGCGCAACTTCGGCCCCGGCACGCGTAATG
>JASHVC010000202.1 GCA_030039655.1 Xanthobacteraceae bacterium
AGATCAGTGTCCATGGATTCCCGGGTCGCGCTTTCAGCGCGCCCCAGAATGACGTGCTATTTTGTCGTCATGGATGTAGTCGACCTCCGCAACTTCTATGCCCAACGGCTCGGTGTGGTCGCCCGGCGCTTTGTGGGCCACAGCATTCGCGCCCGTTGGAAGGACACGCGGGCGCAGCGCGTGCTGGGGATCGGCTATACGACGCCGTATCTAGGGCTGTTTCGGGAGGAAGCGGAACGCTGCGTCGCGCTCATGCCGGCACTGCAGGGTGTCGTTCGCTGGCCGTCATCGCGGCCGGGACTCGCAGCCCTGGTCGAAGAGGACGAGCTGCCCCTGACCGATTCAGCGGTCGACCGCGTCCTGCTCGTGCACTCGCTGGAAATGTCGGCCGACCCGACCGAGCTGCTGCGCGAAGTGTGGCGTGTTTTGGCGCCCGGAGGCCGATTGCTCGCCGTAGTGCCGAACCGGCGCGGGCTGTGGGCGCGCATGGATACAACCCCTTTCGGCTACGGCCGCCCCTACTCGCGTACCCAAATCATCCAGCTCTTGCGCGAGACCTGGTTTACGCCCACCGGCTGGGATGAAGCGCTTTACGTGCCACCGATCGGGCGCGGCTGGTTTCTCCGCTCGGCCGTAGCCTGGGAGCGCACCGGCGCCACGCTCTCCGCCCCTTTCGCCGGGGTGCACATCGTCGAGGCCACCAAACAGGTCTATCGCGCTATTCCGGCGCGCCGCGAAAAGCGTCGCTTCGTTCCGGCGCTCAAGCCGGTCCTGGCTCCGGCACCGGGAGCCGCGGCGATGCGCTGAGGCCGTACCGCGGTCATGGCGTTTGCAAACTCTTAAGTTTATTTCGCGGGGTCCGGAACTTCCCGAATGGCAAAACGTTCCGGCCCTGTCGGTTTCCATCAAAGGCACGGAGGCACCGGATGGACACGTCGGACCGGTTCTTGAGGTTTGCGGCCGAATGCGAGGTGATGGCCAAGTTCACGCGCAGCCGAGAAGATAAGGCCGTGTGGAACGGATTGGCGCAGCGGTGGCTGAAGTGCGCCGAGCTAATGGGCCAGGAACACTCGACATTGCACCATCGCGCACGGCGTCAGCGAACACCCGTGCACAGTTCAGCTCACTGACCTTCCTGAGTGGGAGTTACCGGTTGAGCCTCTCATGAGGTTCACGAGCCAACGGTATTTGGCTCCAAGTCATTTCACACCGGCGCCTGACCCGCTTCACCAGCGCGATTTCACCCCCTCAGGCCGGAAACGGCCCCCATGCTCGCTTGACCGCCGGACGCGCCTCGATGGCATTGTGCCAGCGTTTGACATTGGGATAGTCGCCGAGCCCGATGTCGTTAACGCCGTGCAGATGCACGTCCGAGTACATGGTCATATCGGCGATGGAATACGCGCCGCCGAAATATTCATTCTGCGCCAGATGCCGGTCGAGGATGCCGAGCATGTCGCGCAGGTTGGTGTCGTAGTGGGCTTGCGCGGTCGGCGCCTTCACGGGCGAGCGCAGGGTCCAGTGCCCGAACTGCTGCGACAGCGTGGTGAAGGTCGCGGAGCCGTAGAACAGCCATTGGTCCACTTTGGCGCGCGCGGCTGGGTCAGCCGGATAGAACTTGCCTGACTTCTCGCCGAGATATTTGAGGATCACCCCGGATTCGCACATCGTCACGCGGCTGCCGCCGGGCCCGTCGTGATCGACGATGGCCGGTATCTTGTGGCCCGGGCTGATCTTCATGAATTCCGGCGACATCTGCGCCTTCTCGCGCAGATTGACCGGAACGATTTTGTGCGGGAGGCCGGTTTCCTCCAGCATCACGCGCGGCTTGTAGCCGTTGTCGGTCGTCCACGTGTAGCAATCGATCATCTCGCTCTCCCCAACACCGGCATCTTTACCGGAATACCTTTGTACGACGCCTGTGGGCTGATTGTCAGCGCATCACCCATCAGCAAAGTTTACCGTGGCCACGGCTCTGCCGTAACCGACGCCGCATCGGCGCCGATATATTCCTTGAAACTGTCCTGCCGATCGCGTTCGAGCGCCGCGAGCAGCGCGCTTTTGATTTCGGCAACGAGGCCGAGGCCGCGGAAAACCAACCCGGAATAGACTTGGAGAAGACTGGCACCTGCGCGGATTTTATCCATCGCCGCTGTTCCTGAATCGATCCCGCCGGCGCCGATCAGCGGGAAGACGCCCTCCACGCGCACATAGGTCTCGGCCAGCATGCGATTGGCGAGAGCAAACAACGGCCGCCCCGACAGCCCGCCAGACTCCTTGGCCTTGGTGGTGTCACGCAAAGCCGGCGGGCGGCCAACGGTGGTGTTGCCGACGATCATGCCGTCGACCCGTCGCGAGCGCGCGATGCCGACCACATCGTCGAGGTCGGGCAGCGAGAGATCAGGCGCGATCTTCAACAGCACCGGCGTCGGACCGGCATTCTGCGCCACGCGCTCGCGCGCATCGACCACGCGCGCCAGCAGGTCGTCGAGCACGGCCGCCTGCTGCATGGTGCGCAGCCCCGGCGTATTGGGTGAAGAAATATTGATGGTGACGTAGCTTGCTACCGGTGCAAACAGCTCGATGAGCCGCACGTAGTCGACGATGCGATCGGGCGTATCCTTGTTGGCCCCCACATTGATGCCGACGATACCGCCGGCGTTGGCCCGCGCGGCAAGCCGGGACAAGGCGGCATCGGCCCCCTGAGAATTGAAGCCCAGGCGGTTGATCACGCCCTGATCGGCATCGAGCCGGAACACTCGCGGCCGTGGATTCCCAACCTGCGGCAGCGGCGTCACCGTGCCGACCTCGACGAAGCCGAAGCCGAGCCGGAGCAGCGCGTCGGGCACTTCGGCGTGCTTGTCGAAGCCGGCCGCGATACCGATGGGATTGGGGAAATTCAGGCCAAAGACCCGCGTGGCGAGCCGTCGGTCGTCGCGCGGAGCGCGCAGCAGCGGCGCGGTCTTCAGCATCTTGATGACGAGCCCGTGCGCATCTTCCGGCTCAAGCTTGCGCAAGAGCGGCTGAGCCAGACGATCGAACAGCGCGATCACGGCTCGAGCTCCGGCAACGAGCGGCGGCCGTCGACTTCGTCCGGCAGTAGCCGTGCCCAGCGCACCGCGTTCAGCGGCAGCGCGGCATAAAGATGGGGGAAGACGTCGCCGCCGCGCGAACGCTCCCACTTCAGCTCCGCGCCCAACGCCGAGGAATCGACCGCGACCAACATCAAATCCGCGGCCTTGGCGAAGTGTTTCGAAGCCGTCTCGCCGAGTTGCGCCGCGGTGGAGAAATGGATGAAACCGTCGCGGGTATCGACGGCCGACCCGCGAAACTGCCCGGCGGCCTCCGCGGCCCGCCACTGCGCCCGTTCGCAGATTTTGTAGATCGTCGCCACCTGAAGCCGCCTTCAAGGATCGGCGAGCCTATATCGGCGCCCTAGCGCTTGTTCAAGATTTGATCTCTGCATGGCGCTCGATCTTTTCCGTAAAGCCGGCTTGCACTTTTGCTGACCGCGGGCCGGGCCCAAAAAGCCTTTCGGGACTTGAGCCTGCAGGTAATAAATTCCTATCATGGCCTGGGGAGAGCGGCGTGGCGGCCGCCGTAGCGGGACCGTGGAGTAGTGTCGATGCTCACGCACGCGCAGGTCTGGTCGGCCATCGATCGCCTGGCGGACCGTGCCGGCCTATCCGCGTCCGGGCTGGCGCGGCGCGCGGGGCTCGACCCCACCACATTCAACAAATCTAAGCGCGTCACGCCCCAGGGCCGAGCCCGCTGGCCATCTACCGAGTCGATCGCCAAGGC